>CAZKPL010000065.1:11717-14109 GCA_964554625.1 uncultured Nitrosomonas sp.
TTGGCATCCCCACGAAAAATTTTTAAACCCACCGGCATACTGCGCATGGCCTTATCAAGCAAATCTACTACCAGATAAGTCTCTCCTGCAACAGGTATTTCCTCACAGGATTGTCCGAACAGATTATTCTGGGGTTGGTATACGCTTAAACGCACCAGGTTTTCACCCACCTGGCGCACACAGACATCATCTTCTGGGGACACACTTTCATGTCCCATAGCTGTGCCCGCATAAAACGTTAAAATTACAGCACAAACTGTAATAGCTGATTGTATTGATTGCTTAAACACGATTACCTCTGTAAAAACTCAATAAAGAATTGCTCACTTGCCATCCTGATAAGATCGCACTTTCCATTTCCATGGCTTCTTCCTTTCAGTGACAATTATCTATTCGACAAAGTGGGTAGAGTTTCGTTTTAACAGCAACGAAAAAGACATATCCCACTTTGTGGCAGTAATGCACCAGTTTTTGGACGTTTTACTATTCCGGTACACGTTATGCGCGTGATTGCAAGCTCTTTGAGAGTGGAGAATGTCGCGCCGGGACGAGCCATGGAGCGACTTATTCTGAGATTCTTAATGCGCTTAAGCCAAAAGTGGCATCCTTTTTTGATTGATCAGCAGTGTATTTGACTAAATATCCTACTTTTCAATCTATATCCTATTTTAGGAAAAGCTATATAATTTTCTCTACCCTTTCTATAGGATTGACTCCAGCGCAAAAAGAGTATAAGAAATAGTTACAGTATTAATATCAACCGGTATTTGCGGATCGATAACAAATTTCACTGGCATCTGTCTTACTTCACCCGGCTTAAGTACTTGCTTAGTAAAACAAAAGCATTCAAACTTTTTTAAATACTTCTCCAAAATACGAGGGCTGTAGTTTGGAATGGCTTGACCACTTATTTCTTGATCTGAATCATTACTGATTTCATACAGGACTTCTATTAATTCGCCAGGATGTATTTTGACATTAGATTGTAACGGTTTAAATTTCCAAGGCATGCCACGTACATTCGCGTCATGTCTACTTTAACATTTTTGTTCAACACATCTGACTTTGTTAAATTATATATTCCTGTTACTTCACAAAATTTCTCATACATAGGAACCATTGTGTAACCAAAGCCAAACATGACTACTGGAAAAATAACAGTTTTTTCATGCCTCGGTTGCATTCTGGGTCATTGTTTCATTATCACTGTTACGATATCAATTACAGTTGTTACACTACTCATACTTAAGAAGTGGTGGATATCAAAGTTGTGGAGAGGTGTTATTGACTCTTACTCAACTGCTGTTTTCTTTTGTCGATTGTTAAAAATCCTTTAACATTTAAATGTGATAGAGGCCTTGCCTAATCTAAAGTTTCCGCACTCATAGGTTAAAGCCTTAATATGGATGTAAGTCGAGGGAATGGCCAGGCAAACTGAACTAAGATACTGAGAAATCTGAGAAGCGACTATTAAATAGGTTCAGGCTGAATTTTTGCTTTTATCGGTTTTTCTTCCTGATTGGTGTACTGGGATACCAGATTAACTACCGATTCCCCGGCCAGACCGATGAATGCTTCATCGATGAGAAAGCGTGTTTCTGGATAGCGGTGTAACAGCTCTGGCAAGGGCATCATATCGAAGATGCCGCCATTAGGATTATTGGGATTGACAATGACTGCGAGCGTAGTGCCAGCCGGAATCACTAATTCGCTGAGGTCAAGAACAAAGTTTCTTTCGAGCAGCAATCGTGTTTCGGTGAAATGTCGGGCAATTTCTGGGAAAAGCGTGTAAGTCGGTGTCAGCAGATGAATTTGTTGACCAAAACGATCAAACAGTTGGCGAAGAATCAGCTCGGAACCCACATTGATGTGAATGAGGCGCTTTGGCACATTAAATTGTTCACTGATAGGTCGGCGCAACGGTGCCGAACAAGGCTCGGTATAGTAGTTGCCATGAGGTACTTCAGCTTGGGCAGCTGCTATGGCTTCTTCAAGTGGGGAAAGAGGGGTTTTCACACAGTAAAAGCTTAATTCCTTGAAAAGTACCGCCTCCTTTCTCCGCAATGGCGTTCATGACAAGCTCCCTCTGCCCCGACGGGGTCTTGCCCCATGAGCTCTTTCGCTCTCACCTTCCGCGCGGCTCACGCATCGCTGGAAAGCTGGCAGGTAGCGTTCCTTCGATGCTTGATGAGATTGCGCAACACCGTGATAATGTCAGGATGTTGCGTTGTGCTTAATAGCCGGTCGTACATTGCTGCATTAGCAATTTCAGCGGCAATAGCCGCTTCACCAGCAGCTTGCAATGTGGCGCGCTTCCGCTTCCCGGATATTGCTGAATGGTTGAACTTCACCGAAGTCAGTAATGACCTGATCATACATCGCTCATGATCGA
>CAZKPL010000066.1:0-13863 GCA_964554625.1 uncultured Nitrosomonas sp.
ACCTGTCCTTATCATCCTGCCTTTCGTTGATGAAGGCTTTATTCACCAAACCCTATTTACATATTTCAGGTCAGTTTCCTTTGATTTTCCAAATATTCGTTTCAAAATGCCCATATTAATTGTTTATATGTAATTTCGAAAATAACTCTAATATCCTCCTCTACTTTTGCCCATTTTAACATGGCAAAAATTTTCTGCCAGTAAAATTATTGCGAAAGTACAAATATTGCAATTGTAGAATCATTAGGGGGGGAAGGAATCCCCTAAAGGATCCCTTCATCGGCAAAGCTGAAGTATGATTCTGAGGAGAGGATCAAGTGGTCAAGCACCGGAAGGTCCAGTATCAGACCGGATTCCTTCATCTTGCGGGTGAGCTGGATGTCGGCTTCCGAAGGCCGGGTGTTTCCTGAAGGGTGGTTATGAGCCAGGATGATCGAGGAAGCAGCGCATTTGAGAGCTACCTGGAAAACGCATTTGGGATCGGCAACGGTCCCGCTCTGGCCTCCCTTGGACAGCTGATAGTATCCCATGATCTTGTTGGCACGGTTGAGTAGGATGATGTAGAAGAATTCGATGTGGTCCAGGTTGTCACCCCAAACGTTGAGCAGGGCTTCATAGGCATCCCGGGAGCAGGAGACTTTGGGCATTTCGGAAGGCCTAACTTTGTGGCTGTAGGATACCCTGATTTCAGCGAGGTTCTGGTGGAAGAGGTCGATTGAGTTCATAATGTTGGGATTTTGAGGTTTAACATGATTTTTGTTGCCTCAATCCAAACCGAAAGGAATAAGAATGTCAGGGGATTAGGTCATTCCCGTCACTTCGTGGCGGGATGAATAATCCTGAAAGGTCTTACCCTTGACAGGCGATCAAATGACTGAAGGTCTCTTCGCGACAAAAAATCATGAAGCTTCAAAATCCCATGTACAAGGTCGGACTTATCCGGAACCACGATCAGGGTTTCAGCCTCAAATTGCTTTCAGAAAGTATCCTGCGGGATCCGAAGCTCAAAACGGGCGGACTCAACACTCATCATCCTGTTCGTGCCATGAATCATCCCTTTATTTTCAGGCCTGCCTGCCTGACTAGCGTCAGCTGTCAGGCAAGCACAAAAAAGCCCCGTACCTGGGGCACGGGGCGATTTTCCGGGGGAGTGGATTCTTAACTCGCTGAAGTTGCAGAAGAGATGATATCGACCTTCTGGTCCTGGGCGATCTTTTCTGCCAGGGCAGCGGCCTTTTCGAAGTTCCATACCCGGTAAGCGTACTTCGGTTCTGCATCCAGGTCGGTGGATACGCAGATCGTCCAGAAGGGACGTTCATCACCGTCGTGTGCGCTGGCGCCGCCATCGCTGAAGGGTCCGTTGAAGAAAACGTGCATTTCTTCTTTCATCGGCTCGGCCGGGGTGTTGATCACCTTGCGGGTTTTACCTTTGGAATCGGTCCTAGTCTTGCCGTTCTTTTTTGCAGATTTTGTTGCTGTTGTTTCCATTGTTTTAAGGTTTTAGGGGGTTGAATTTTGATTTTTTATGCTGGTTATTAATACCGTAAGAGGAGTCGGAAATGTCAATTGTGCAGGTCATTGCGTCCTTCGGTCGGAATGAAAGCACCTGGAAGGCATGCAGTTGACATCGAATCATCAGAAGGTAGCTTTGCATGAAAAAATCGAATCAAGACCCCTGGAACCCAGGGAACGATAGCAATCCAAAAAAGGCAGAGCCAGGCACATAATGAAACCCGGTAAACTAACCCCGGGGCAGCAGGGCAATCGTTTTAGAATGACACGAAAGCTGGCAGTAAAGCCGGGATGAGCATTCATGGACAGACAATCCACCGGTAAGCAGCCAGGGAAAATGGAACGAATGGAAGGAAACGCAGACAGCAGTGGTTTATCTCCTGCAACAAAACAAGAATCCTCAGGAACATTTCCCCCAGGAAGGGAAAAAAAGGCCTGAAAAGTAAATAAGCTAGTCCAATGGGAGACTAGCGTACCATTTCGAAAAAGAGTATATTTACACTGATGACCCTTAAAACTTGACCTCGATTATTTTATTACAATTTGGCGGTATATTTATATTACTGACGTCTATCTCGCTTGTTACCAATATTTTAAATTCACTTGAATTTGAATTCAAATAATTGGTTATATATTGTGGCTGATTATTAATAATTGACTGAATAATAATTAAAAAAGGCGACAAATTCTTAATATAAGTCCCTTTCCCAATTGTGGTTTCTGCAATTAGTATTGCCTCTAATGTAATTAGATCAATACCTAAGCAGTGAATCAACTTCGAAATGTTTTGAGATAGTCTTCTCTTATCAAGAGGTAAATCTTCTATTTGCCAAAATTGATTAATGAACCCAATTATAGCATTCACTGTTGTTGATTCTTGATTATTTTTATCAAGCTCTTTCACTTTGCAAAGATCATTTACACCACTTATCGCAACCTCTGCTTGCTCTAAAATAGCTTTTACTTGATATGCGATTCTTTCCTTGCTCCAGTTTATTATATCAGATTTATATATCAGATCATGTGTAGCTAATGTCCAGGCGTGCTGCAAAAAAGTCTTTATTTGAATCTCAAACCGTAATTTCAACAAATCTGATGATATACTTCCGGTTTGCGTATTTTTTATCGAAAAATATACACGTAGATCATCGAATTGAAAAGATGATGAATCTTTATGAGTATAGTTAATCTTTTGTGGCTTCTGATATTCAAACTTGAAATGCTTTTTTAGAAGCTTTAAAGCAGAATTAATCTCCGATAGGTTTTTGACAACAAGAGTGCCCGCAAATAAATCATCAAATATACTTGATAAATTAAATCTACCGGTTTCAATTTTAATTGCAAAACTTTCGATACCCTTAATTCTGCTAAAATAATGCCAGGAGCTATCCTTATTATCTTCGATTACGCTATCAACCTTCTCCTTGATACGATTATATAAAACCAATTTGCTATCAAAAAGAGACTGAATTGATTGTACAACTTTCATTTCTCAAGAAAATTTCTCAATGCGGACAGACGTTCGTTTCTCTGCTGAAATTCCGTATTAGCACCCTTTAAATTTCGATAGTATTGGCCTATATAGTCATCTACAGTATCTATATTTAAATCAGATTCAGTAGAATTATTAATTGCTTCCATGAAATTTATATATTTCATTGCGAAATCACTCGAAGACATCGTATTGTACAAATGCAAATAGGCCCACAAAGTGTAAAAATTACTATTCGATCCTGCTACATAATCCACAATGCAGTTATTAACCTTATTTGCTTCTTCCAAAAATGATTTAATTGTTTCAATTCTTGATTTACAATCTGTTGCATTAAAAGAATTTAATTCCATAATCTCATCAATATCATCGTACATTGCATACTTAGTGTCTAAATATGCATGATCAAATCCCTGAATCTCATTGTCGATAATTACCAAGACCAACTCAGAGATGAATTGAACATTTTTCATTCTTTTATCCCGATCTCTTGTACTAATCTTATATGTCCACCAAAAATCCATTTGGGCCTCATCTTCAACAAGCGAAATGAACCATCCGTTGAACCGAGCATGTCTTAATTCTTGTGGCTGAAGATTTCGTGCATTTCTATTAACACGATCAAATACTTCTTCGATGTTGGTTCCCTCTATTGTATCAATAAAATCAACAACAATGGTATAATCCCAGAACTTTCGCTTATTTTCAACAGATAACTGCTTAAATTTCTTTCCATTGAGGTTCGAATCACCAAAATCTGCATCAATAGAAATTTTATTATCAGCATATTGGAAGATCGTTTCTAAGCGTTGTTTCCCATCTACAACAAAGTACTTTACATAACCATTATCATCAACATTTCGATGAATAAACACAGGGGGTGCAGGATAATTCCTAAATATTGTATCTAAGAAAAACTTTCTATCTTTTAAGCTCCAGACACTTTTCCTTTGATAAGGCGGATCTAAATCAATCTGATTATTCCTGTATGCATCAAGGAACCATGTAATTTGCTGCGTAGTCGGTTGTCTCTTCATGTTAATTAATAATTTGGGGTCCTAAAAATTTATCACCGTTGAAATGAATCATATGATCAGGTATCTCCACCAACCATACTTCTGTTTCCCAAGCAATATCATTTGTATGTTTTTTGAATTCTTTAAAATCCGGAAAGGCTGATACATATACTTTGCCAATTTTACAATCTTTCAGGAAGTCTTCAAGTTCGATCATTCGTTTAGGAGAAACTGGACCATGAGATGTGACAGCTTCGATTAAAAAGAGCCAATTTTTCACAGGATCATAAATGACAACATCAGGGAGCTTGCTGTGCTGATCAATCGGAATGGAAAGGTTTTTCAACAATTCTTTGTCTATAAAGAGATTTTTGTTAGCTGTATCCCCAAGATAGACAACCCTAGCCTCGTTGACAAACCTTGGACAAAATTCTTTGATAATTGCAGCCTGAACTTCATTATGCTTGCCTGGCGAAAGCTGAAATTCTTGTCCATTCGGGAATTTAACTGGTATTAGATTCATCTCTCTTTCACCGGCATACCTTTTCAACAGCTCACCTGAGTTCGATATAAAATCATTTTTAGCTTTTTCCCACCCTGGCGTATCATAGGCCTTAATTGCATTAAGACCACTTTCGGAAAGTGAATAATGATTCTTTGAACTATTGGTGGGTAATTTTGGATTATCACGGTTATATTCAACTAGTCCGGCTTGAATAAATTGATGAAGTACCTGTCTCCGGAAACTTTCTCTTGAGTTTGGAGCATATTCCTTTTCATATTCTTCCTTCACAAACAACATTATGTCATTAGAAACCGTCAAGCTTCTCGAAGTCGCGTCGGACCAACTATCTTCGGGTTTAATCTGACATAATGCTAATAACGTATAGGCAGCAAGTTCATTGTACTGAGCTGGAGGTAATCCAAGTTCTTTAAGAATTTCTTTTGCTTCTTCTAATTTACCCATATTTAATCATTGATTGTTGAAAATGCTCACTGACAAGCCGATTGGTATTTTCTACAGAGAAATCATTTGACAAAATAATAGAATTGCCAATCTCTTTAATAGTTTCAAGTGGTGGTAAAGGCATATCCCTTAATTCCGTGGCACTTACATTAACATTGCCGTTAAATATTCTGAAAAAGGTATCAAAAACTGGGCTATTCAATAACGCACAAATTCCGATCACCTCATTTCTGTCAAGGTGTCCTTTTGGCCTGTAAATATAGTTTAGTTTATTCTCAATCCCGATAAAATCAGCTTCGATATAACTGCAAAGATATGGAGCTGCAATTAGCCGTGATTTATCATCTTTACTGCTAAACCTTCTTAATAGAACATAATTTTTATTGGGTACAAGAAGTGATCTGGACTCTGGTAGAATTTTAATAAACTGACCTTTCCCAGCTTTTTGAATTGGCCATTCTAATCTCATCTGACGAACATTATGAAGCCAGAATAAGGGAGTCGGAGGAATATTACCATTTTCAGAATTGTCCTGGATGAAGTCCCATGCGCGGAATGAGACGACAGGTCCTGTCGAAATCTGTATGTTGTATTTATTCAAATTTCCAGTCCAGTTTTTAAATTGGCCCAAAATCCGTTTCTCCGAATCCGTAACAGGTGTATAGAGTATTTTTTCTTCGGATTTTAAATCAATGAGCTCATTATGTGACAAATAAATTACCTGAGGGGTTTCAATATCCTTAAGACCCTGGGATGAAGATATTGGTACTAAAGATAGTATGTCAATATTATCCGTTCTCCTGCCTTTGATAATAAGTGTCTCCTGCAAGACCTTATCCCGGTTGAAGGTTTCTTTTCTTGAATTGAATAAGTGAACCTTTTCAATTTGGATAAGTTTGAAAAAATATTGACGAAATAGCTTAAAATAGCCACCTGATGCAAAACTCCTCGGAGTGATAAAGATGAATTCACCCTCCTTGCTTAAAAGCTTAGCCGCGATAGCCATAAAAATTGCATAGATATTGGGATGCCCGTTAACAACAATTTTGGCAGCCAGAACTCTCTTGTCATCTATCGAAAGCTTGAAATATGGTGGATTAGAGATGATTATATCGAATAGTGAAGGTCTTTGTGAGAATAAATCAGCGTTTTCTATGAGATGATCAGCATTGCGCAAAATAAAATCTTCACAAATCAAGGTATATTCCAGGACATGATTGAGTCGTTTACACCATTCCTTGAGAAATTCAAGTGATAAATTCAAAAGTGGAATAATGTTCTCATCTATTTCATATACAACCAATTCGATCTTCTTGACATTTGGATTACATTGGAGTATGTGTTCAATTAATGAACATCCCAAAACTAAAGTTCCACATCCAGGATCAAGTATCCTGTATTCCTCAGCAATATAATCAAAAAAAGAGGCCATTAACTTCGATATTTCTATCGGTGTAAAAAATTGACCATTCTTTTTCTTGTGCTCCTGGCCAGCCATTATTGAATATTGTTGGCCCAACCTATCAGCATACTGACTTGGCAGCTCGTTCTGCAACGGACCAATTATCTCATAATCTTTCATCGCGGTTTTTTATTATATAGCTGATTTTCTCTTCGGCAACCTGTATTGCCTTTAACGCCAATTCTTCATCCCTGACCTTATAAACCAACTTGTCACTTAGAAAGGCAACCATAAGGTCATTCTCGTCAACCTTATAATACCGGGCCAAACGAAGTACCTGTTCCTTCGAAGGTATTCGATCACATCGCTCGATTTTACTGAGTAAAGCCTGGTCAATCTCAATCTCGGCGGCAACCTGCCTGAGTAATAGACCTTTTTCAATTCTCAGATTTCTTAATAATGTTCCTATTGCCTGCATTAGAATAATCTTGACTTGACAAATTTAGTCTAAAAAAGGAATAGATTCACCTGCGAAGAGAAAAAGTTTTCCACTAAATACTATTTCGTGAGTACACAGGAAAACCACTATGAAAACCCTTTCTTTTTTGCTTCTTTTTTCTTTGGCTAAAGAAAAAAGAAGCCGGTACAGATTGCAAAAACACCTGATTAGGGACTCTTCGTAAATAATAACTATTATTATATATCTGATATTCAGTCATATAAGCGTTCGCACAACCAGAAAATGCATAGAATTTTCTGCAAAAGACTACGAGAAGGCCGACCCGCTCTGCTATTAGAGTGCAATTACACTACCTTGAAAAACGGATATATGAGACTATACTATGATCTCAAGACATCTAAAGGATTCCGAATTTTCCAACCATTTGTTTCCAACCATGGCAACCATTATTGCATTGGTTTACTTTCCAACCAATATCTCTTTAGTGAAAGCTGTATAAATTGTCATTTCTTCTCACCAAATTAATTATCAACTTATTCAGGATGTTACTTTTACAAGCCTTCTCGTGTAGAGCCGGGGTCTGATGAATTTCAAACCATTCTTTAATGATTCCATTTCAATAGTTTCAATTTTGATTTTTCGATCAGTGGCAGCAGTCAAGTACCTTGCTCAGTTTCCCCACCAAATAATGATATTCTCCATAGCTTAAATACATTGAAACTTTTGCAAAACAGCCTGTTTAACGAATGACTCTTTTGTCTCCTTCTCACCTAATATTTACATTTTGAATTTCTTAAGTTGCTTCTTACTAAAATAGAGCCTATTGAGCTGTAATACAACTATTTAATAAATATAAACATACCATTGTTCTTACTATATTAGGAGTTTGAACAGCTTAGAAGGGCAGGTCATCTTGCTTGGAAATGGGTTTGGGTTCATCCTCGGTTTCAGCAGGAATATAGTAGCCAGGCACTTGGTCAGTCTTTCCATAACGATGAATGTACTGGTCGGTAAACCTAACATAATATCCATGGCGCGGACTCTTTTCAATAACCTTTTGGCTACGAATGAAGCCTAGCGATCTAAATGCTTTCCCAAGGCTAATTGGATTGATGCGGTTGGCGATCTCTTTCCTATCCAAGTTGATAATCTCAATAAACTTCATTGCGGTGATAAACCCATCATTTTTATCAGATGTACCAGGGTAAAATAGATCCTGAATAACGTCCATTTCAATGGTGACAAACTGGTAAGCTTTGTTAATCGATTCATTCTCTCGTATCTCCTCAGACGTTAGCTCACCCTTGAAACCATTTTTATAAAGATGATAAGCCTGACACCATATTTTATTAATATCAAGGTCCCTTTTATAATTGAAATCTATACCTTTAATCTCCATACATAGCCATCGTACTGTACCAGCCTCGTCATTCAAAAATTCAGTGCGATCTGTGCTTCCAATAAAACTGGCTATCCGGGGAATGATGGTTGCCTTCCTGTCATAAGGCCGGCGAAGCTTCTCCTTATCCTTTGAGAAAAGAGATTTCATGGATTGGATTTCAGTCCTGCCCTGTGTTGATAGCTCATCCAGATTAATGAAAATGTTCTCACAAATGCTGATACGGCTGTCCTTATCCGTGGAGATATTTTCTGCAAAATAATTCTTCAATGCCGGTGGACAAAGCCATCGGCAGAACGTACTTTTCCCACTGTTCTGCGTGGCACTGACCAGAATAAAAGCCTGTTTATTGAACACATCATCATCCAGTGCGCAGGCGATAGTCCTTACCAAGTGTTTTTTAAAGTGGGTGATGAAACGGGATCGGTTAACCGCTTCAACATAATCTGCCACCTGTTCAATATAATCAGGATCGTTCACAGGATCCCAATCTGGCAAAGAGATGAAATAATCGATGAAAGGATTGTAGTGTCTGACAAAATCAGACCGCAGAATGGCGGTAAGGTCTGAAACTGTAATATGAATCTTGCGTTCCTTGAGGGTAACATAAATATTACTCTCATTTAACTCTCTATATTTGGCCTCATCTTTGAGTTTGTATTCGTACTCATTTGAGATTTCATTAAACCTAAGATCATAGTTTTTTGTAAGGAAGTTCTTTACAACTGTAAACATGGGGGTACCGGTTTCATACTTCTCCACATGCTCTGATGGCTTAATTATAGAGGTTGTTGATGCCATCAGATTACGGAAATCATCAGAAGTGTAATACCGGAAAAAGTCAGCAACGTCTTTACAAGGATTAGCGCGAAAATCATTATGTTGCCGAAGCTCAACAGGTAGTTGAAGATTGTAAATTTCAGGATGCTCATCTACCAAAGCAGCGGCATTTTTTCGACCGGCTTCATCCAGGTCAAAGCAAACAAATAATTTATTCGTCTTCTTTTTCAGGCGGAAAAATTGTTCCTTGGTCAACCTGGCAGATTCACTATTCAAGCTTATGGCAGAAAACCCGTGAGCTGAGAAATTCAGGACATCTTTCTCTCCGGCTGTCAATATAATAAACTCCGGCTTTTCAACCAGCTGATCCCAGCCAAAGATGAAATCCCTCGGGCGTGGACCTTTCCAAAAAAATCGGTTCTCCTTATCATGCGGCCGGTTGATTTTTATGAACTTTCCAAAGTCGTATAGAAAAAGAAAGTATTCTGGCGAAGAGGTTAGCTTTCCATAACTAGCCAGGGAGTACACACTGTATTTATCCAAAATTTCCTGGTTCACTCCGAAGTAATCCAGCTCGCTTTGAGTGAATGGTTTCTTTTTGATTTCAAGGGCAGTAGATTCCTTCTTCTTGTAAACAGTTGGAGAGGGGCAAGATGGAAGTGGAGAGTAATTGCTAAACCTGGATGAGATAAGCTGAAGGGCTTCTTTATAATCGCATCCCTCATTTTCCATCACAATATCAAGGCAGTTCTTCCCCTTTTGCTCGTTTCCAAAATCAGTCAGGAAAAGTACACCTTTGAAAATCTTCAGGTTAGCTGAAGGGGTTCTTTCATCCCTGATTTTAAAGAGTTTTCCCTGGATGGCATTTGGATAATAATGGCTGATAATGGCTTCCTGGAGCTTGAGATCCTTCATGATCTTGGCTTTGGACAGTTGATTCATTTCGGTTAATATTTTATGGTGGATCATGTCATAGTAAGATATAGCAAGAAGAAAGCTTGAACTTACTATAGTTATATTATTAATAATGTGTACATTAAAATGCAAATAGCAACTTAGTAAGATGATTTGCTGTTATTTTTCTCTTTTACTCATAAGGATAAACTCAGTAAAGGATTTACCGGTAATCCATTTACCATCGAGGGTGGTTATTAGCTTTCCTTCTTTGATAAGCTTTGTGACGGTGGAAGGAGAAATCTTGAGTTTCCGGGCTATGTCGGAACGTTTATAAGTACGCACCATTTCTTCCCTGGGAATTCTTTCCTGGTCAAATTCCTTGAGTGCTTCTTTGGCGGCCAGCTTATTCAATTCGAAGAGCTGGTCCTTGGTCATCATAACAATTGGATCCGTTTTCATGATCAGTGAATTAAAAATTATACTTTTTTATGGAATATTTGCGTTTTCTATTATTTAGTGGTATATTTGCTGTCACTATATGGAATATTATTCATGATATTCATTGCAAATATAAGTTAAAAAGCATTTCAAATACCATTTATTGGAATTTTATATCCATAATATAGTAATTTAGAAACATTCTAATTATATGGAACTGTTTAATGCTCAGAAAATAAAAGACTTATGCAAAAAGCATAACATGACACTGAAAGAGCTGTCGGAGAAGATTGGACTAAGCCAGACAGGCCTTCAGGGGATCTTTAAAAATAACTCAACCAGTATTGAAACCCTTCAGAAGATTTGCCAGGTATTTGGTGTTTCGGTTGATTACTTTTTCTCACCAATAGAGGAGGTTGACCTGATAGATGAAGATGGGACAATTTTACCTGCAAGGGTAAAAAAGGCTGCCGAAGTACCTGAGCCAACACAAGTGAAAATAGCGAAGTTGGAAGAGCAGGTTGAGGATAAGCAAAAGATCATTTTCTTTCTTGAGGATCGGAAGCTGATTGATTTAGCTGCGACAGCCGAAACTATGGTCAGGTTCTTCAAAGAAAAGGGGATCAGTCCGACAGATTTAGATTACCTGTATGAGACCTTTTTCAAGATGAATGACTTTGACGAGGCGGTGAAGAAGCATCATGTCCGGGATCCCGAGATGCTGCAAAAATTTGAATCTTGGGTTCAAAGGTCTTAGGCCTTTCCATTTTCAGCATTTTTGCTTCACAATTGCTTCACAAATATTTAAGGTACCCTTGTGAAACATCAGTAAAATAAGGCATATCAGAAATGTGGCAAGTCCTGGTGGGCCCACAAAAACAGCGCGAGAGTTAGTGTGAGTACTGAGAGGTACTGATGTTCATTCTCGCGTTGTTTTTTCCTCAGTACCTGGCCGTCAGGCAGGCATTAAACATCCGTTTACACCGATTCTCCAGATTTCAAGATCGCATCAGTGAAGAATGATTTTTCCAGATTTTCCATTTTGCCTTATGTTTCGCATCTATATATAGATGTATGGGAAAAACGTTATTGAAATGTTCAAAGTTTATATAATATATACAACAAAACTTGACTCGAATACATTTCAAGGGTTTCTTCGGTTTCGGGCATGATGATGGTTTTGGGAGTAAACTTGTCCCTTCTTATCACGGCAAAAGTGCCTTCAACGGCAAAAGGAAAATCCGGCGAAGTGGCTACGAGATTACTTTCCGCATTATTTGATTATAAGCTTGGTACGGCCTGCCACCCCGTCTTTGTCCGAAAGAATTATGAAATAACACCCTGCCGGAATTTCGCTGACTGAAATTTCCTGTCCGGCAACCACGCTGGAGGTTTTAACAGTCTTGCCTGTTATGTCTGTCATCATCAGGACCCATTCGTCGGATTTTGAAGGCAAACGGACGCTGAAGGCTTCTGTTGCCGGGTTCGGATAAACCTCAACTTCAGCAACAGCATCCGGGGTGGTTACCCCCAGGTTGCCAACAGGAGAATAATGGTAATACTCTGTCTCCACAAACAAAAACGCCAGTGTATTCATGTCCGTTGTATACCAATCTTGTTCTGTACGCTTATGGTTCATGGTAAACCACTGATAATCGTAAGCGAAATAGCTTGATGCCAGGGGAAATAAAATTTCAGCGGCGCTGGCCGTTTCATCATAACGGTATATATAACGGTCCTGCACGCTCGACCAGGTGGACGGGGTGTTTGCAACAAAATAATCACGCTGCGTGGCATCGTTGGCCCCCGAATAAAACCACTGGTATTTAGATGAGTTTTCCCAGACGCCGGCGCTGTATAAGTATTCAGTGTAGCTTTCAGCCAGATCGCCCGTATAGGTTATAATACTTTTCAGTGAAGTATCCCATCCCGTCTGGTAATAAAAGTAAAGCACCTTTTCCAGTTTGTCGTCGGGAGCATAGTAATAATCATCCCTGGTTAAATCTTCATAAGTGCCGCCTATGTTGATCTGCTGCAGATACTGCGAAAGTTTTCCACTCGCCGTATATGAATATAACCCTCTTCCGCCGATCGTCCAGGTTGAATCAAAATAATTTACATTGATACGCTGAATCCGCTGTCCCAGCGCGTTGTATTCAAACTCCAGGTATGCGCTGTTAAACCAGTCGTCAACGTTCCAGCTGTACATATCTATACGGATTATGTTACCTGCGGAATCAAAAGAAGCAACTTCCCGCCAGCTATAAGCAGTAGGGTCGAACTTGTCTTGAAAGACCTCCTCCACTATCTGTCCCTGGGCGTTATAAGTCCAGCTATGGCAAAATACTTCCGAGGTGATGCTGTCCAGTTTGGTGGTATAGGCCTTTGGCTCGCTTTTATTAATGATCTGTTGATACGGGTAAAGTCTGTTTTGACGCAGGTTGCTCACATGATTAAGTTGCTGGGCAGATACCAGGCTCCCTGTCAATAAAAGTATGGCCGTTGCCATGAAAATGTTTTTCATCGGTAATTATTAATATTTTTATTTGAAGGCAAAGGTACAAAACAATTTTTTATTGTCGAATGTGTCGGCTTTGTCAGAAATTTTAGTATTGGTTTACAGAGTATCAAAGGCAAAAGTATTCATCCGTGCCATCTTCTTGGTCTGATTATCAATGTCCAATCCTCTTATATAAAGTATGGGTTATCTTAAAGACTAGTATGGCGCTAACTTTTATGCTATCTTAGCCCTATAGTTAGCCCCATTTTCATGAGCTTGGCTGCTTTTGTATTTTCATAAAAGCCTGGTTAAATCAGCAAATTAGGAAACTACACAAAATGAGGAGAATCTTGGAAAAATCCGTCCTGATTTTCCATTCTTCAGGAAAAATGCATCTAATGGTATAGTATCTTCTTCAGTCACTTGATGCTTGATTAAAACGAACCCATTGATTATTATACAATTAAAACTCAAGAATTGACACTTATGAGAAAGGATAAACTACCGGTAATTCCTGATGATGTAATCATGAATAAGATCATTCAATTGCGGGGAATGAAGGTCATGCTGGATAAAGACCTGGCAGAATTATACGGCGTTACCACCGGCAACCTAAATAAATCTGTACCAAGGAATATACACCGCTTTCCACATTTTTTCTCATTTCAGCTAACAAAGAAGTAGTTCGAAAACTTGATATTCCAAATTGGAATATCAAGATGGGGAGGTACTAGAAAACTGCCCTTCTGTTTTACCGATCAAGGCGTAGCCATGCTATCCAGTGTATTAAATAGTGAATGTGCGATTGATTATTAAATACTTACAGCAACTGGTCAACCCACCAACTTCACAGCCAAAACGTATCGGATACCGCAGAAAAGATGGACAACAGTGAAATTTAGTACGTTTTGATGATAAGGGCTATCCCTGTTGGTCAAGCTACGCTTAATAATATTTAATCCGGAGTGTCGAGTTCGGAGTTGATTAATTCGTGATTGTC
>CAZKPL010000067.1:0-13742 GCA_964554625.1 uncultured Nitrosomonas sp.
TTACGTGGAACCGGACCCAAACCGAAATCGACCGCAATACATGAATAAGTATGGATATTCACCCGACTATGGTTATAGCTCATTGAGGCGATTCTACCGCGGATGGCATTGATGTTGCTGTAGTAAACATATGCGTTTTGTTCAAAGCGGAATTGAGGTTAGTCGTTCTGGCACAATGGCGTGCCACTTTAGCTGTTGTTCAATAGCATCGGCCAATGCGGCGGCATTGCTTGATTCACCATGAACGACAAAGATTCTTTCTGGCTCACTGCTGAAATTTCTCAGCCAACTCAACAGACCTGCTTGATCCGCGTGTGCGGAAAGACCTCCAATGGTGTAGATGTCCGCACGAACAGGTATCTCCTGCCCGAAGATGTGAACTTGCTTGGCACCATCAACCAATCTTCGCCCCAGTGTGCCTGCAGCTTGAAAGCCGGTGATGAGGATGGAGCATTCGGGTCTGGGAAGATTAAATTTGAGGTGATATTTAATACGCCCCGCATCACACATGCCGCTCGCAGAAATAATGATTGCGCCTTGTTGTACCGTGTTAAGCGTGATCGAGTCTTCAACATCCTGGATAAAATTTATCTTTAATTTTCTGCCGCTACTGTTGAACCACTGCAGGGTCTCGGTCGCCTCCTTGTCCAGCAGTTTGGCATGCTTTAGTGTGATATCTGTGGCTGCAAGTGCCATGGGTGAATCTACATAGATATCCATCTCTCCAAGCCTGCCCTGACGGTGGAGATCCACCAGCAGAAAGAGTAATTCCTGTGCGCGCCCTACAGCAAATGCGGGTACGACAATGTTGCCGCCTTTGCGCAATAGCGTATCGTTAATCGCATAGACCAATTCATCCAGGGTATCGGTCAGAGTTCGATGCAGGCGATTACCGTAGGTTGATTCTATTAGCAGGATATCGGCTTGCTGAATAGGCGTTGGGTCGCGTACGATGGGGTGGGCGAGTTGTCCAAGATCACCGGAAAACACCAGCTTTTTCTGCGCTGTGTCAGATTTTATCCATAGTTCAATAATGGCGGAGCCCAGTATATGTCCTGCATCACGGAATTTGCAGCGTACTGATGGGTGGGGGGAAATTTCTGTGTCATAGCTTATGCCCCGCAATTGTTTAAGAAAGGTTTCTGCCTGTGCAACGGTATAAAGTGGGGCATTTTCATGATTGGAAAATAGGTGCTTGCGTCGTAACGTTTTATTCTGCCATTCAGCTTCCTTTTCCTGGATATAGGCACTATCTTTGAGCATGACCTTGAGCAGATCGATGGTGGCCTCAGTCGTGTAGACAGGACCTCTGAAGCCCCATGCGCTTAAGCGCGGGAGTAGTCCGGAATGATCAATATGAGCATGAGTGAGCAGAACAAAGTCAATCTGTTCCGGATCGAAGCTGAAAGCCGTTCTATTCTTGTGATCCGCCTCACGTCCTCCTTGGAACATGCCGCAATCTACAAGAAAGCGTATGTGAGTGGTTTCAATCAGGTAGCTTGAACCAGTGACTTCACCTGCGCCGCCCAGGAAAGTGAGTTGCATGATGATTTCCTTTTGTTTTGTATCAAAACGTATCAAGAATATGCAATACACTTTTTACCAGCCAATCCATTTCATCTTCACTAATAATATAGGGTGGCATGAAATAAACAGTATTGCCGAGTGGACGCAGCAATAGTTTTTTGTCGAGCGCTCTTTTAAAGAAAGAGTTTGTGAAAGCAGGGTCATCAGTAATGACTTCAAACGCCCATATCATGCCGCAGTTACGAAAATTGCTTACCTTGGGATGAGACTGAAGCGATTGTGACAATTGGTTAAGATAATTCGCTTTAACACGATTGGTTTCAAGAATATTATCCTGCTCGAAGATATCGAGTGTAGCCAGCGCAGCCCGGCAAGCCAAAGCATTGCCGCTATGGGAATGTGAGTGTAAAAAAGCCTGGGAGGTCTTGTCATGATAAAAAGCTTGAAAAACGGCGTGAGTTGTCATGACAACTGAAAGCGGCAAATAGCCGCCGCTCAATCCTTTTGACAAACATAAAAAATCAGGCGTGATGCCGGCTTGTTCGCAAGCGAACATCGTCCCCGTACGACCAAATCCAACTGCAATTTCATCTGCAATCAGATGTACCTGATATTTACTGCAGATTTCTCTGGCACGCTGTAGATAAACAGAATGATACATTCCCATTCCTGCGGCACCTTGAACGAGTGGTTCCAGGATTAGTGCGGCAGTATGAACATGATGTTCATTGAGATAATTTTCCAGTTTATTGGCCGCTTTCAATGCATATTCCTCAGGAGATTCTCCTTCCGCTGCATTACGCCAGTCCGGCGAAGGCATGTGCTGGGTAGGTCGCAGCAATGGCGCATAGATTTGCTTAAAAAGTGCGACATCAGTTACTGACAGTGCTCCCAGCGTTTCGCCATGATAGCCGTTTTGCAAACTAATAAAATCGATTTTGGCAGTCAGGCCACATTGTTGCCAGTAGTGAAAGCTCATTTTCAAGGCAATTTCAGTCGCTGAAGCGCCATCGCTGGCGTAAAAGCAATGCCCCAGATTGCCCGGCGCTAATTTGCATAGGCGTTCTGATAGTGATACGACGGGTTCATGCGTAAAACCAGCGAGCATGACATGTTCAAGCTTGCTGAGTTGATCATTAAGGGCGCTATTGATGTAAGGGTGACAATGGCCAAACAAATTGACCCACCAAGAGCTGATTACATCGATATAGCAATTACCATTGGAATCGTATAACCAGACTCCATGACCTTTTACTATGGAAACAGGAGGAAAGGTTTCATGTTCTTTCATCTGGGTACAAGGGTGCCATACGGCTTTTTGGCTGCGCTCTGGCAAATTTTTATTACTCATTGACTTGAAATTCCTTCTAATAGATCCTATTATTAGCACTCGTTAGTGATGAGTGCTAATATTATTTTATGTTATCGCCAATGCCTCTGTGGGACTTTCCCTGTCCAGGCTAACGTTATTTACGTTATTGGTGTTTATGTTTTTTAATCATTATTAGGAGAAACAACTATGAATATTCGTCCTTTACATGACCGTGTTATTGTCAAGCGGTTGGAAGAAGAACGCAAGACCGCTTCTGGAATTGTTATTCCCGATTCAGCTACAGAAAAACCAGACCAAGGCGAGATAGTCGCTGTAGGGAAAGGTAAAGTGAGTGATGATGGTAAAGTTCGCGCGCTGGAAGTCAAGGTGGGAGACAAAGTGCTGTTTGGAAAATATTCTGGTCAGGCCGTAAAGATAAAAGGCGAAGAATATCTGGTAATGCGCGAAGAAGATATCATGGGAGTAGTCGAAGGTTAATTGGGTTCAAGATTTTAGTAATTAGATAATATAACTGTATATTAGGAGAAAGATGATGGCAGCAAAGGAAGTAAGATTCGGTGATGTGGCCCGTCATAATTTGGTCAATGGGGTCAACATTCTGGCAGATGCGGTTAAGGTCACCTTGGGTCCAAAAGGTCGCAATGTAGTGCTGGAACGCTCTTATGGCGCACCTACGATTACCAAGGACGGTGTTTCAGTAGCGAAAGAGATTGAACTGAAGGATAAGTTCGAAAATATGGGGGCGCAGATGCTCAAGGAAGTCGCGAGCAAAACATCTGACGTAGCCGGTGATGGAACTACCACCGCGACCGTATTGGCACAATCCATCGTAAAAGAAGGAATGCGCTATGTGGCTGCTGGCATGAATCCAATGGATTTAAAACGCGGTATCGATAAAGCAGTTACGGCGACTATTGAAGATTTGAAAAAGCTTTCCAAACCCTGTTCCACAAGCAAGGAAATTGCACAGGTTGGCAGTATTTCAGCCAATTCCGATGTGGAAATAGGCAAGATCATTGCTGAGGCAATGGAAAAAGTGGGTAAAGAAGGGGTGATTACGGTTGAGGATGGCTCGGGCCTGCAGAACGAACTTGAAGTCGTTGAAGGGATGCAATTTGATCGTGGTTATCTTTCTCCTTATTTTGTCAGTAGTGCGGAAAAACAAATTGCATTGCTAGAAAGCCCTTATGTATTGCTACACGATAAAAAGATTTCCAATATACGTGATTTACTGCCAGTATTAGAGCAGGTAGCCAAAGCAGGCAAACCTCTGCTGATCATTGCTGAAGATGTGGATGGTGAAGCACTAGCTACGCTGGTGGTAAACAACATACGCGGAATACTCAAAACCTGCGCAGTCAAAGCACCTGGCTTTGGCGATCGCCGTAAAGCGATGTTGGAAGATATCGCAATCCTCACGGGGGGTACAGTGATTGCTGAGGAGGTTGGGTTGTCGCTCGAAAAAGCTAAACTGGAAGATCTGGGACAAGCTAAGCGAATTGAAATTGGGAAAGAAAATACTACCATTATCGACGGTGCAGGTAACGCTAAAAATATTGAAGCACGTGTGGCTCAAATTCGTACTCAGATCGAAGAGGCTACGAGTGATTACGATAAGGAGAAACTCCAGGAGCGGGTGGCAAAATTGGCGGGTGGTGTAGCGCTCATCAAAGTAGGTGCGGCTACCGAAGTTGAAATGAAGGAGAAAAAAGCACGCGTCGAAGATGCACTGCATGCTACACGCGCAGCGGTGGAGGAGGGGATTATCCCCGGCGGTGGCGTAGCGTTGTTGCGGGCGATTAATACCGTAAGCAAAGTGAGAGGTGATAATCACGACCAGGATGCAGGTATTAAAATCGTTTTACGTGCGTTAGAAGAACCATTGCGTCAAATTGTGGCCAACTGTGGTGATGAGCCTTCTGTGGTAGCTAATAAAGTGAAAGAGGGTGAGGGTAACTTTGGTTACAATGCAGCCACAAGCGAATATGGAGATATGGTCTCCATGGGGGTATTAGATCCTACCAAAGTTACGCGATCAGCATTGCAAAATGCTGCTTCTGTTGCGGGTCTCATTCTGACGACTGATGCAATGGTAGCGGAATTGCCAAAAGAAGAATCTGCTGGTCCTGGTGCTGGTATGGGCGGCATGGGTGGTATGGGTGGTATGGATATGTAATCGTATCCATTTTCGGATTATGTGAGGATCGCTACAGTGACAGACTTTGCTTTAGCAGCCTGTTGCTGTGGCGATTAATTTTTATGTATCTTTTAAAGTATAAACTCTTCATATATAAGCAATGGCATGGTATTGCAACTGATTTAGAATGAGTTAGGTATAAAATAGATAGTCTTTTATGTTATTGCTCTTATTTTGATGAACAATTTAAAGAATTATCAGGCGGATAAAGATTTACTTAGCGAACGAGTCATTTTAGTTACCGGGGCTGGGCAGGGAATTGGGCGCGCTGCTGCGATAGCCTATGCTACTTATGGCGCTACAATTATTTTGCATGGTCGAAAAGTTGAAAAACTAGAGCGTGTTTACGATGATATTCAGGCGCTAGGCAGAGAAGAGGCCGTTATTTTTCCTTTTGATTTTGAGAAAGCAGCAGAGAAAGATTTTCAGGCGATCGCTGATGCAATTGCATCGCAATTAGGCAGATTAGACGGGATATTGCATAATGCTGCATTTACCTTTGGCCCTATGCCATTGGAGTACCATACGCTAGAGCAATGGCAATTAATCATGCAAGTTAATTTGCTTGCACCAGCTACACTTACACGAGCTTGCTTGCCATTACTCAAAGCATCTTCCGATGCCAGTATTATTATGACGTCAGACACGCATGGTCATGAGCCCTCTGCTTATTGGGGTGGGTTTGCAGTAGCTAAGGCGGGTATAGAAGCGCTAGCTAAAATTCAATCAGAGGAATGGGAGTTATTGCCAAATTTGCGTATCAACACACTCATTCCTGGTCCTGTCCACTCTCCTCAGCGCACAAAAACTCATCCGGGTGAAATAAAAAGCTCATTGCTCCAACCTCAGGATTTGATGGGGGCCTATCTTTTCTTTATGGGACCAGATAGCAGGGGAGTGAGTGGTAAAGTAGTGTCTTGTCAGAATGCAAGAGAGTTCGGCTGCGATATTATGAATAAAAAGGTATAATTAAATAGCGGTAGAAACAGAGTGATACGCGAAAGTGGCGGAATTGGTAGACGCACCAGATTTAGGTTCTGGCGCCGATAAGGTGTGGGGGTTCGAGTCCCCCCTTTCGCACCAGAGAATCAAGTTTAAGTCCTTTTCGGCTTATATTACGCAGCACAGTATATTTATTCATCTTGGCAATTATATTAGCAGTTATAGGAAGATTTAATGCAATCAAACGTTGAAAATCCCAATACTCTGGAACGAAATCTTGATATTTCGATTTCTCAAGAAAATATCCAAGTGGAAGTAGACGATCGTCTAAAGCGCTTGGCTGGAAAAGTAAAAATACAAGGTTTTCGCCCCGGTAAAGTACCGCTGAAAATAGTGGCTCAACAATTTGGCGCCAAGTTGCATCAAGAAGTGCTGGGAGAGATGTTGCAGAAGCATTTTCAAGAAGCTGTACAGCAGCAAAATTTGCGAGTTGTCGGAGCTCCACATTTTAAAGCTAAACAATCTGAAGAAAATAATGCTTATTATGAATTTAGTGCGGCATTTGAGGTCTATCCCGATATAACGTTTGGGGATTTGAGTGCTCTCAGTGTGAATAAACCTGTGGTAAAAGTTGATGATAAGGAAGTTGAAAAAACACTGCATATTTTGCAAAAACAGAGAGCCAAATATGAATGGGTTCATCGGCCGGCAGCATTGGGAGATCGAGTTAATATTGATTACTTGGGTCTGATCGATGGAAATGAATTCCAGGGTAGCAAAGCGAAGGATTTTACTTTGACGCTGGGTGATAGATATCTTTTAAAAGATTTCGAGGATGCTATTCTCGGTATGAATTCGGGAGAAGAGAAATCATTTGAAATGACCTTTCCTGCTGATTATCACGATGAGGAAGTTGCGGGAAAGCCTGTTGTATTTAATATCAAGCTCAACAAAGTTGAGGAGCCTGTATTGCCTGATATCGATAATGAATTTGCCAAATCACTTGGTATTCAAGATGGCGATATGAAAAGAATGTATGAGGAGATTCGATTAAATCTGGAGCGTGAAGTTTCTCAAAGGACGCGAGCAAAACTGAAAGAACAAATCATGGAATGCTTACTTGATACGGCGATATGTAATGCACCAAGGATTTTAGTTGAGCAGGAAGTAAAACATTTAATTCAAGATGCCAAAAATAGTCTTTCGGCACAAGGCATACGCAGCGAAGAAATCCCTTTCTCGCCAAAATCATTTCTGGAAAGGGCTGAGCGGCGTGTGAAATTGGGTTTAATTTTGGCTGAGTTGGTGAAAATTTATAATTTGAAGGCTAAGCCGGAACAGGTAAAAAAATATGTAGAGTATTATGCTCAGAGTTATGAAAATCCTGAGCAAGTGGTTAAGTGGCACTATTCATCGCCTGAGCGTTTGAGAGAGATCGAGTCAATGGTATTGGAAGATAATGTCGTTTCATGGGCATTGGAGCAGGTCAAGGTGATTGACCAAGAGATAACTTTTGAGGATTTGATGGGTTATCCTCATGCATCGTCTTAAACGGGATAGGAGCCAGTTAATTTGGAAACGAAAGGTTTAGGTTTGATCCCGATGGTTATTGAAACCAGCGGGAGAGGTGAGCGTGCCTATGATATTTATTCGAGATTATTAAAAGAGAGGATTATTTTTCTGGTAGGGCCCGTTACTGAGGCATCGGCAAACTTGATTGTGGCCCAGCTTTTATTCTTGGAATCGGAGAGCTCAGAGAAAGATATTTATTTTTATATCAATTCTCCCGGTGGCTTAGTTTCTGCAGGACTTGCCATTTACGATACGATGCAGTTTATAAAACCCGATGTCAGCACACTCTGTATTGGTCAGGCAGCAAGTATGGGCTCTTTGTTGTTGACGGCTGGAGCAAAGGGTAAGCGCTTTTGTTTGCCCAACTCCCGCGTTATGATTCACCAACCTATGGGAGGATTTCAGGGGCAAGCTTCTGATATTGAAATACATGCTAAAGAGATTTTGTATTTAAAAAGTCGCTTGAATGAGATCATGGCTAAGCATAGTGGGCAGCCAGTAAAGACAATCGAAAGAGATACGGATCGTGATAATTTTCTTAGTGCAGAAGAGGCGGTAAAGTATGGGCTTGTCGATGCAGTATTGACAAGTAGAGATAACAAGAAATGAAATGGATTTGCTTTGTTTAATCAGATTTCAATGCTTTCCTTTGTTAAAATGGCATTTACTCAATGGTTGTGGAGTTAAATTATGTCTGAGAAAATGAATGGCGATAAACTTCTCTATTGTTCCTTTTGTGGTAAAAGCCAGCATGAGGTGAGAAAGCTGATAGCGGGACCATCTGTATTTATTTGCGATGAGTGTATCGATCTTTGTAACGATATTATTCGCGAGGAAATGCAAGTTAACGAAACAGCTAAATTAGCGAAATCAAATTTGCCTGTACCTCGCGAAATATGCCAGATTCTGGATCAATACGTTATTGGTCAGGAATCAGCCAAGAAGATTCTCTCTGTCGCTGTATACAATCACTATAAGCGTTTAAGGAATTTGACCAAGGTCAGTGATACTGATGATATAGAGCTTGCAAAAAGTAATATTCTGTTAATTGGTCCAACTGGTTCTGGTAAAACCCTATTAGCTCAAACACTAGCTAGATTGCTGGATGTACCATTCATTATTGCGGATGCAACGACACTGACCGAAGCAGGTTATGTGGGTGAGGATGTCGAGAATATCATTCAGAAATTATTGCAGAAATGTAATTACGATGTGGAGAAGGCTCAGCGCGGCATTATTTACATTGACGAAATAGATAAGATTTCGCGTAAATCTGATAATCCTTCTATTACTCGGGATGTCTCCGGTGAAGGCGTGCAGCAGGCGTTGTTAAAGCTAATAGAAGGAACACTCGCCCTGGTACCTCCTCAAGGAGGGCGTAAGCATCCCAATCAAGAATTTATTCAAATAGATACTACCAATATTCTGTTCATTTGTGGTGGAGCATTTGATGGGATAGATAAAATAATACGATCACGATCGGAAAAGGGTGGCATAGGCTTTGGCGCTGAAATAATCAATCGCGATAACCATAAAGAAATTAATGAAGTATTAAAGGCAGTCGAGCCTGAAGATCTGATTAAGTATGGCTTGATCCCAGAATTTGTTGGGCGCTTGCCAGTTATTGCGACATTAGATGAACTTAATGAGTCCGCTCTGATTCAAATTCTAACCGAACCTAAAAATGCTCTTGTCAAGCAATATTGGAAGCTATTCAATATGGAAGGAGGGGTCGAATTAGAATTTCGTGAGCAGGCGCTTAAAGCAATAGCAAAGAAAGCATTGATACGTAAAACAGGGGCACGTGGTCTGCGGTCGATTCTGGAAGAGACGCTTCTGGATATAATGTATGATTTACCTTCACTTGAGAATGTTTCTAAAGTTGTGATTGATCATGGATCAGTAAATGACGATATCAAGCCTATTTTAATTTATTCAGATCAACCAAAGATTGCTAAGAATTCAAAGCAAGCTTAGAAAAATGATAACTAAGTCTGACTATTGCATTTGGAATAAAATTAGCTAGAAATCATCAAATTAAGAAGCATATTAAATAATTAAGACACATTTGTAGTATTTCTAACTCGATATTTTTGAATAACACCCTAGTTTAGACTATTGGTGTTTAACCTAAAGTGTAAATATGACTTCGGTAGATAACGAATCAAATCAACTAATTTTGCCATTATTGCCATTACGTGATGTGGTCGTTTTTCCGCATATGGTGATACCGCTATTTGTTGGACGACCAAAATCTATAAAGGCATTAGAGCTTGCTATGGAGTCCGGCAAGAATGTCTTGTTGGTAGCGCAGAAATCAGCCGCTAAAGATGATCCCACCTCACGAGATCTTTATAGCATATGCTGTGTTTCAAGCCTGCTTCAAATGCTTAAACTTCCTGATGGTACTGTTAAAGTCTTGGTAGAAGGAAGTTACCGGGCTCGTATTTTAGAATTTATTGACTCAGAATCTTATTTCTCAGGAAAGGCACTTCAAATCTCAATTGACAGTGTAAATACTCCCGAAATAGAAGCAACGCGTCGCGCCCTCATATCGCAATTTGATCAATTCGTAAAATTAAATAAGAAGATACCACCTGAAATTCTGGCATCTCTTACGGGTATCGATGAAGCAGGGCGATTGGCTGATACGATCGCTGCCTACCTTCCCCTCAAATTAGAGAAGAAGCAGGAAATACTTGAAATTTTTGATGTACAGAAGCGATTAGAGCATCTGCTGGATTTGTTGGAAACAGAACTCGATATTCTTCAAGTAGAAAAGCGTATTCGTGGAAGAGTTAAACGTCAGATGGAGAAGAGCCAACGAGATTACTATCTGAATGAACAAGTTAAAGCCATTCAGAAAGAGTTGGGCGAAGGAGAGGAAGGAGCCGATTTAGAGGAAATCGAGAGAAGAATTAAATCTGCTTCATTGCCTAAAGATGCTCGTACAAAAGCTGAATCAGAGTTGAAAAAATTGCGTTTGATGTCACCGATGTCAGCTGAAGCTACAGTTGTTCGTAATTATATTGATGCGCTAGTTTCATTACCGTGGAAGCAAAAAAGTAAAATTTGCAAAGATCTTAATACGGCAGAAGCCGTTTTAGAGCAAGATCATTATGGATTGGAAAAGATTAAAGAAAGAATAATAGAGTATTTGGCTGTACAACAAAGAGTGAGCAAGCTAAAAGCACCAATCCTTTGCCTTGTTGGTCCTCCTGGAGTGGGTAAGACCTCTCTTGGTAGATCCATAGCTCGCGCTACGAATCGGGAATTTATGCGCATGTCTTTGGGAGGGGTACGTGATGAGGCAGAAATACGTGGACATCGTCGTACATATATAGGGGCAATGCCTGGTAAGATTCTGCAGAATATGACCAAGGTTGGCGTCAGAAACCCATTATTTTTATTGGATGAAGTGGATAAAATGGGAATGGATTTTCGTGGAGATCCAGCTTCCGCATTATTGGAGGTACTTGACCCAGAGCAAAATAGTACGTTTGTTGATCATTACATTGAGGTTGAATATGACTTATCAGATGTAATGTTTGTTGCCACAGCTAATACACTGAATATTCCTCCCGCATTGCTTGATCGTATGGAAGTAATACGATTATCGGGTTATACGGAAGATGAAAAACTCAATATTGCCAAGCAATATTTATTACCTAAGCAGATGAAAAATCATGGTCTTGAAGAAGGTGAGTTGATAATTTCTGAATCTGCTCTACGAGATATCGTGCGTCACTATACGAGGGAGGCTGGTGTACGGGCCATGGAGAGAGAGATCTCCAAGATCTGTCGTAAGGTTGTGAGGGCCATATTGAGCAAAAAAGGGGAGGATAAAGAGAAAGTTACGATTAATTCGCGCAATCTTGGTAATTACTTGGGTGTTCATCGTTATGCTTACGGCGTAGCCGAGGAAAAGAGTCAAATAGGACAGGTTACTGGCTTGGCATGGACAGAAGTAGGTGGAGAGTTGCTAACAATTGAAGCGGTGGCATTACCTGGTAAAGGAAAGACAATTACTACCGGTAAATTAGGTGAGGTGATGCAGGAATCTGTTCAAGCTGCTTTGTCAGTAGTTCGTAGCCGCTCAACAATACTTGGCATAGCAGATGATTTTTATCTAAAAAAAGATATTCATATTCATTTGCCTGAAGGGGCAACGCCAAAGGATGGGCCTAGTGCAGGTATTGGTATCTGCGTTGCTATGGTTTCTGTCTTAACAGGAATACCGGTTCGTGCAACTGTGGCTATGACAGGAGAGATAACACTGCGTGGAGAGGTGCTACCAATAGGCGGGCTCAAAGAAAAGCTATTGGCGGCTCATCGTGGTGGTATCAAAGTGGTACTGATACCAGAAGAGAACACCAAAGATTTAAATGAAATACCGGCAAATATAAAGAACAAGCTAAAAATTAAACCAGTAAAATGGATAGATCAGGTTTTGGAATTAGCCTTAGAACATAGACCCGAAGCGCTTCCATCAACAGTTCAGAATACGCTACCAGCCATGAGCGAAGATGATGTCGCTAATGCCATTATTAAGCATTAACCCATGGCGAATGAGAAAAATTCCTTTATGTCAGGAGAGTCATGAGCGCGAATACTTAATTCATGCTCATAAACTAATTTTTTCAAAAGTTTGCTAATTTTTGATATGGATATTGAAGAGAATAGTAACTGGCTGCATTGAGATGCGTCGGTCTTTTGCATTAATCAGAAAGAGAGATCATAATTTTTTAAACAACCTCTTTCATCGGATCAAGGAGTGGGTGGCGATGTATTATCTTTACTGACAGAGATTAGTAAAACTCAGAATCATGCTGAATTGGGTGAGACTTCCTAACAAATCCAGAGAATGACTTCTCCAAGCGCACACCGTCCGTCCATGACATTTCCGAAGTATTTTTACTGTGAGCCTATTACAGTATATCGTTCAAGGTATTTACAAAAATATTTCAGTAAATACAAAATATTTTAACGGATTCTGCTACCACTTTAACATAAGAGTTTGGGAAGCAAACATGCTATTATGGTTCCTCAAGATGTGTTTGATTCATTACCCGGATTAAGCTAAAAATAACGTGGAAGGATGCAAAGCTATGCTTATAGGAATCAGTAATACAGCGGGTGGCGTCTTCAGATTTCACGTGACCAGATCAATAAGATGTGGTTAATCGCAGTTTAAGCTAATGTCTTTTCCTGGAAAGACTGCAACTATAAAATATGACTACGCGTAGAGTAGGTAGCTTTCTTAGTACCCTTAGCGGAATGCCATCCCATCAGGGTCTATTCGTGTCAGCAAATCAAATAATTGAAATACAACATGTCTTCTTGAGAATTATTTCCCCTCAATTAGCTAAACGATGTGTCATTGGAAAATTTTCTGATGGAATGCTTATAATATATGCGGATAGTAGTGCGATAGCGGCAAAATTAAGACAAATCGCTCCGTCATTGCTCGATAAATTGGGTTCTCAAGTGGTTTCAATCCAAATCGTTGTGAATGCGCGTTGTCGTAAAAACTCAATGAACATTTCATCTAAACAGTATCCACAGCTTAGCCAAAGTGCTGCTCAAGATTTGCATCAATTAGCTTTAGTAATACCCGCATCGCCCCTCAGAACAGCTATTGAGTCACTGCTCAATAATTGCAAACCTAGCCCAAATTTTTCATAAAGGCGAGCGAGTCTTGCTCAACCCTTCCTGAGATACTTTGCAACTCATGTAGATATTGGCGTTGAGGATATTCAAAGGATCCGGAATTTTCCAGAACTGGAGTTGTAGTCTAATCAGTTAACAATGATTCAGGATACTTGGGATTTGAAGAGCATATCGATGGTTTGGTTATGTTGTTTACGCAGTGCCTTGGCCTGCACCTCGTTGTGTTCGATGGGATTGAGACCAACATTCTTGATCCAGAGAACAACGCTCGTCACACCAATGCTAAACCGATCTGCTATCTTGGCTATCGTAAATCCTTCCTTCTCACGGACAGACAAAACTTTACCCCTGAAATCCAATGAATATGCCATCTTCACATTGTGACCAGAATTATCTGGTTGTGCTATGTAGAATCTCTTCCAATATGAAATGATTCTGAAGGGGGCGTGTATTTCCAGCGAGAAATGGGTCTGAGCAATTGGATTCTGAATTGGTCATGAT
>CAZKPL010000068.1:0-13728 GCA_964554625.1 uncultured Nitrosomonas sp.
CAAAATCGATAAAAGCAGCTTAACTGAGGTGTCCGGTTTTACTTGACCAGGTCAGGTTGACGCGGGCAAGAAAGTCTCCGGTATCAAACGCCATATTGCGGTGGATACGTAGAGCTGCCCCATGCAATCTCTGTAACTACGGCGGAGATCACTGATCGCAAGAGGGCGTTGCAGGCCGATCGATCGACGTAAGTCAAACTTGGGTAAAGTGCAAAGTATATTGCTGACGGCGGTTATGTGGGACAACCATTCGCTGAAGCAGTGAAGACTACAATTGGCGCAACTGTGCAGATTGCCCGGCGCAGTCAATTGCACACGTTTTCTGTGATGCCGGAACGCTGAGTGGTAGCACGCTCTTTCGCATGGTTGGAAAAATACCGGCGGCTGTGGAAAAATTGTGAACGCGAGCTCAACACCAGCCTACGGTTTGTCCACCTTGCTTTCTTGACATTGTTACTAAAAAGACTTTGAACAGGCCCTTAGCGCACCTGATAAAGCGTCGGTAAGTGATCTCACCCATATACCCATAAAAGTCAAGCCGGATACAACATGTTGTGTTCATTGCACTGCTACGAGCTGAATTTTTAAAAATTACTACTCTGATTTTTCTTCTGAAGAAGAAGGACTACCCGTTTCAATACTACTTACTTCAACCTGTTTGGTTGCCGGTACAGGATGTTCAGTTCGTCGCTTGATTTTTCCAATCAATACGAAAAATAGCGGTACAAAAAAGATCGCTAGAAATGTGGCGGCTAACATGCCACCGAATACACCCGTTCCGATTGAGTTCCGGCTTGCTGCCCCTGCTCCGGTAGCGACCACTAGCGGAAACACGCCCAGGATAAAGGCCATGGAGGTCATGATGATAGGCCGGAAACGAAGGCGTGCCGCTTCAAGCGCAGCATCGGCCAGCGATACCCCTTCGGCATAGCGTTGATTAGCAAACTCGACGATCAGGATTGCATTTTTGGCAGCTAGCCCGATCAGTGTAACTAATCCAATCTGAAAATAAATATCATTACTCAGACCTCGCGTCCAGATGGCCAGCAGCGCTCCCAGAATACCGAACGGAATTGCCAGAATAACCGCGAATGGGATAGACCAGCTTTCATATAAAGCAGCCAATACCAGAAAGACCATGAGTAGCGCAAAAGAAAATACCAGCACAGATTGTCCGCCGGCCTTGCGCTCCTGGAAGGATATTCCACTCCAATCAAGCGCATACCCTTTTGGAGTCAGAATTTCACTCGCTACTTGCTCCAGTGCATCAAGCGCTTGCCCTGAGCTATAACCGGGTGCAGCACCTCCCAGCACGAGCGCCGAGTTGAATCCGTTGAAATGGGTCACCGGATCCGATCCGCTGTTAAACTCAGTGGTTACAACGGAACTTAGCGGAATCATGGTGCTTGTCGTGCCATCCTGGGCACGTACATAGATTTTACTAATATCGTCCGGATTGGAACGGTATTCGGGCAATGCTTCGGTTTGCACCCGGTAGATGCGGCCAAATTTCACAAAATCATTGATATACAGATTCCCAAAATAAGCCTGCATGGTATCGAAAACTTCAGAAATAGGCACACCCAATGCTTTGGCCCGTTCCCGGTCTACCCGAACATAAAGCCTGGGAGCACTTACACGAAAATTGGTGCTGGCAACGGCGATCGCAGGATGTTCCATGGCCTTGGTCACAAATTCCTGAGCGACTGCAGCAAACTCGGAAAAATCACCTCCACTCGGATCTTGCAATTGAACCGAAAAACCTCCAGTAGAGCCGAGCCCACTGATCGAGGGCGCATTAAAGGCCAGGATCAGGGCTTCAGGAATTTTGGCGAACTCCTGAAAAGCGGCCGCAATCAGACTGGGGACCTGCTCATGCGCATTTTTGCGTGTATCCCAATGATTTAATGGAATGAACATCGTTGCCTGATTGGTTCCCCTGGTTCCGAAAACAAAATTCTGACCAGCCAGCGTATCCGTTGAATGCACTGCCGGAATCGATTGGAAATAGCTTTCTATCTTACTCAGTACTTCAGTCGTTCGTGTCAGGGAAGCGCCGTCTGGCAACTGGACGATGGTAATAAAATAACCTTGATCCTCTTCTGGGAGAAAACTGCCTGGGATGGTTCTGAATAAGCCCATGATAACGAATATCAGTACCAGGAAGACGGCTATCGATATCGCTGACCGCTTGAGGATGACGCTGACAGCCCCGACATAACGCGTTTGCATCCAATCAAATGATCGATTAAATATTTCCCAAAACCGCTTGGGGGAACCATGGCTCGGCTTGAGAACCAGGGCGCATAGGGCAGGACTGAGGGTTAATGCCACGAGCCCGGAAATCGCAACAGACAATGCAATAGTAATCGCAAATTGTTTATACAATTCACCGGTAATTCCTCCCAAAAAGGCGGCGGGTACAAACACAGCCGCCAGCACCAGAACGATCGCAATCACTGGCCCGGTCACTTCCCCCATCGCCCGCTTTGCTGCATCCTTGGGCGATAACCCACTCTTAGCCATATGCCGCTCAACATTCTCCACCACCACAATCGCATCATCCACCACAATACCAATGGCCAGAACCATACCGAACAGCGTAAGCGTATTAATGGAAAACCCCAGCGCTTCCATACCCGCAAGCGTACCAATCAGCGAAACAGGAACAGCAAGGGCTGGAATGAGCGTCGCACGCCAGCTCTGTAAAAAAAGGAAAACGACTAGAATGACTAAGAGCAAAGCCTCACTAAGCGTCTTCACAACCTCTTTGATGGAAACATCAATGAATGCGGTGGTATCGTAGGGAATGTCATAGGACACGCCTGCTGGAAAACTTTTGGTTAACTTGTCCATTTCCTGGCGGACTCGCCGCACGGTGTCGAGTGCATTAGCGCCTGGAGATAGAAAAGTCAAAATAAACGTATTGGGTTTTCCATTCCAACGCCCGGCAAGATCATAGGATTGCGCTCCTAGCTCCACTCGCGCGACATCCCGCATCCGTACCATGGAGCCATCCGGATAAGCGCGAATAATCATGTCTTCAAATTCCTTGACTTCGCTCATCCGGCCGCGCGTAATGACTGGGATAGTAAGTTCTGTCCCTTGAGGCGTAGGCTCACGGCCTATCCTGCCAGCCGGAAAATCCCGATTTTGCTCTCGAACAACTGCTGCAATTTCAGTCGGTGTGAGGTTGAGTTGCGCCATACGAATAGGATCGAGAATTAACCGCATGGAATAATTCTGACCACCAAAAATAATGGCGTCACCGACACCAGGCAGCCGTTTAACGTTATCGAGAATGCGCAGCAGCCCATAGTTCGAGAGATAAACAGTATCATGCTTAGGATCGGTGGAGCTCAACGCAATGACTGCCAGCAAATCAGGTGATGTCTTTTTTACAGTGATACCCTGGCGAATGACTTCATCTGGCAGTTGCGGCTCAGCAAGACGCTGACGGTTCTGCGTCTGCACTTGGGCAATATCTACATTCGTTCCGATCTCGAATGTGAGCTTCATTGTCATGTGCCCATCATTCGTGCTGGTTGATTCGTAATACAAAAGGTTATCAATACCAGGCAGTTGTACCTCAATCGGGCGCGCTACGGCTTCTGCAACCACTTCTGCACTGGCGCCGGGATAATCCGCATCGATTTGTACCATGGGCGGAGTAATTTGCGGAAACTGCGCGATGGGTAGCGCCTGCAACGCAACCAGACCCATTACAACAATGATGATCGATAATACCGACGCAAAAATAGGCCGGTCAATGAAAAAATGTGAGCTCATGACACGTTATGCGTGATTGGTTCTTCAGAATGAAGAAGAGAGGAAGTCTTTTCTTGCTGATATTGAATAACATTTACTCGCGTTCCCGGCAGTATTCGATGGAACCCGTCTACCACCACCCGTTCTCCCACATACAGTCCCCTTTCGATCAACCATTCGTTACTATGCCATGCGCTGGCCTGAATCGGCCTGAGCTCTGCTTTCTCTTCTTTGTCAATCACATAGACAAATGAACCACTCGTTCCTTGCTGAACGGCGCGCTGAGGAATGAGAATAGCATTGCTCCGAATGTAACCCTTGATACGAATCTTGACGAACTGGCCTGGGTAAAAATAAGACTGTCCAGGTTCTTTTCCTCCTTCTGGATTGGGAAATTTGAATCGCCCTTGCAGCGTACCTGTTTCAGGCCGCAAGGCAACATCCGAGAAATCCAACATTCCCTCCTCTGGATACACACTCCCATCCGAAAAAGTCATCACCCCACGTAATTGAAAGAGATCGGGCCTCTCAACTTTAAGCTCAGCAAGTTCACGACGGCGTCGCAAGAGATAGCTCTCAGGAACACTCACATTGACATACATGGGATCAAGCTGATCAATAGTGGCTAAAAGGGTCGTCTGGGCAGAGATCAATCGCCCTTCGTAGAAATGGCTGCGGCCGATACGGCCATTCACCGGTGCAGAAATCAGGGTATTGTCCAGATCAAATTTTGCCTTGACCAGATCATTTTGTGCAGCCTCCAGAGCAGCTTTGGCTGCCAGCACTTCTGCCTCAGCATCATCAACATTTTTCCTGCTGACAGCCTGTTTTTCAAGTAATGGTTTCACACGCGCCAAATCTTGCTTGGCTTGAGTCAGTCGAGCCTGAGCCTCGGCCACCTTGGCTTTGCTGCTGAGGTAAATAGCTTTAAATGGCACAGGATCAATTAAATACAATCGATCTCCTTTTTTTACATTCCGGCCTTCAGTAAAATAAACTTGTTTAATGATTCCACTAACCTGCGAGCGAATCTCCACGGGGCGAAAAGCTTCAGTCTGCCCGATAAATTCCGCCTCATCTTCAATCGCCCGGGCAGCCACAGTAATGACTCCCACTTGAGGAACAGGCGGAGATAAGCTCGCAGGCGTCTTCTCTGAGCAACCAGCAAGCAGGACCAGGAACAAGCCGATAGTCATGCTTGTCATGACACGCCCAACTCGAGCGGTTGATACGGTTAGCCATTGAATCATTTGGTACATAGGTTCGGCTCTTAATTATTTAAAAAAAGACTATACGATAATTAAAGTTTTATTGAAAATGCCATCTTCTGGAGAACTGGACTCCGTTGGCCCGATTTGAAAGAAATTTTCTAGCAGCAAGCGTTGAAGGCGAAACTTCGATCATCACGGCATCCATCCGCCACCCAGAGCTTTATAAAGCTGAACGACCGATACCAGATGAAGACGGTGCGTTGCCATGAGCGCGAATTCAGCATCGAATAGCGTGCGCTTGGCAAGGAGCACATCCACATAACTGGTAATTCCTCCTTCATAACGAAGGTCGGCTACGCTCAAAGCTGAGCGTAGCGCCTCGACCTGTTCTTGCTGCGCTTTACGCTGATCGTTGGCTGTACTAATGGCTACCAGGGCATCTTCCACCTCTTTGAACGCAACAAGAATGGTTTGTTCATATTGTGCCAACGCCTGCTTCGCACGCGCTTCCGCAGCCCGCTGTTCAAACCCCAGGCTTTGTGCGTTCAGTAGTGGCCCGGCCAGTCCGATCCCCCCCACACCGAAATCGCTATCAGAAAGTAATAGATTGGATAACTCCGGACTGGCCACCCCCAGAAAACCTGTCAGTGAAAACTTGGGAAACCGTTCCGCTTTAGCCACGCCGATTCTGGCTGTGGCAGCTGCCAAAGTTTGCTCAGCCTGAAGGATATCAGGACGCCGTTGCAGCAACTCGGAGGGCAAACCGGCCGGTACGTCAGGTGGTATCAGCTGCTCTGTCAGGGGATACCCGCGTGCAATTGACACTGGGCTCCTTCCCAGTAGCACACTGAGCTCATTTTCCTTCTGAATCATGAGTCGCCTGAGTTCAGCCACCCGCGCAGCAGCATTGGCACGCTCCGCTTCGAATTGATCCAGATCGAGGCGGGAAATGACGCCTTCTTGCAATTGCGCCCGGGAAATAGCCACCGATTCTTCCCACGAAAACAACGCCCGCCGGGCGATATCCAGCTGCATATCAAATTGCAAAAGATCAAAATAAGCTTGCGCCACGGCGCTGATTAGCGTCAGGATGACGGCACGGCGGTTTTCCTCACGCGCAAGCAGATCAGCAAGAGCAGCTTCATTGGAGCGACGGATTCTACCCCAGATATCCAACTCCCAGTTCAGGGTTGTCTGTCCGTAATAATTGTAAGGTGTCGGAAATCCGGGAACAGAGAACCCTCCGAGAGTACCCGCTGCAGGAGCATTGGCTTGTATTTCCATTTTGGGAAGAAAATCCATGCGCGCAGTATTTAAACGGGCCTGAAGCTCTTCAACACTCGCCATTGCCTGCTTGAGATCTTTATTCTCTTGTAAAGCCTGGTTGATGAGCCGCTGCAATTCTTCATCATGAAGAAGCTCCCACCAGGGAAGATTGGCGATAGATTGCCCTTCCGTCTGGGTCATACGAAAATTATCAGCAATATCAAGGCGAGGCCGTGAATAATCGGGCCCCATGGCGCAGGATACCATCAATAAACCCGGAAGCAGCCATACCATGCGGAACCAGCAGTGATAGCGTTTGATTCTTGATAAACAAGCTACAAATAACATTTTGCTGGATCCAGCAAAAGTCCGGTTGACTATATCAGACTGTTTAAGATTCGCAACTGAGGCAACTATCTCCATCAGACGAGAATGTCTTAATTGCAACAACATGCCATTTCCTATTTCTGCCTCTTCAAAGTGTAAAAAAATGAGCTATACCCTTCACATATCTGATTGGGACGGCTCGGCAGCGACGCTGATCATCCAGCTGATGCCAAAGCGGTCAGTGAGCATGCCGAAACGGGGTGACCAGAATGTTTTGGTCAGCGGCATCTGTACTTCACCATCACCGGCAAGTGCAGCAAAAACGCAGTCGGCTTCAGCTTCCGTGGATACGGTAAGCGACAGTGAAAAGCCACTAAAATTCGAACCTTCCTGACATCCATCGGAAGCCATCAGTATGCTTTCACCGATACGGAAAGTAGTATGCATGATTTTGTTTTCAAAGCCTAGCTGAAGCATGCCGGGCGGAGGAGATTCAGGACTGTCTTTGTGGCGCAAAAGTATCTCCACTTGTGCCCCGAGTGCTGTACGGTAGAAATCGAGTGCCTCTTCGCAGCGCCCACCGAAAAATAGATAAGGTTGGATAACGGCATTTGGCATGGCAGCTCCTTGAATTTAAGATTCATCAAATGATACCTGAAATTCGGCAGACGAATTCCTCCAGTCTGCCTAACAAAATTATAGCCACGCCAGGAAAGCCATCAGCTGATCAGCGTATTGCGCCCAACTTTCATAAAAACCCATGTTTTTGGGTTGCGCATGATCAGCAATCGTTCAATGCCGGGCTCTGCCGTGCATTCTGACTTGCCATCCATGTTCCCAAAAGTCAAGATTACCGTCATGCATGGTTTCTCCGACGACTCCATGCAAGGATAAAAGCGTTGGTAGCTACCAAGCGCTCGTTCTTGATCACTCCAGGAGAAACGCCTCAGTTTGGATATTCACTACCATCCGGATCATGCATGGCGTTTTGAAATCGAAATGATCCAACTTTTTCTTCCTGAGTTGCAAATTGGTGACGATTCAAAGGTAATCAGTCCTGGCACAATACGTCGTACTTTTTGCATATATGGACTGAATACTTCGCTCATCCGTAAAATAGGGCAGGCAGGTCGAACAGACTTTGGCAGGGAAATCGGGTAAATTCCGCTATGTAGTCAGCAAGGTTACTTATAGTAACCAACCAGCTAATTTTAAGGAACCAACACTTGAATGAAAGCTAAAAGGAGAGGATATGTCTGATGCACGTTTCCCTGCTTCAATTGCAGTGTCTGCAAAAACGATCGATGATGTTGTTCATCAATTAATCACGATTATTGAATGGTCAAAGCAAAATAATTCCCGCATAGGTTATTTTGCGGCACTCTATCGCAAAGTCATTTTCCAGACTAAAAAAGGGATCGAGCAGGGATTTTTTGATGATGGGTCTCGCATGACGCATCTGGTTGTGATTTTCGCCAACCGCTATCTTCATGCCTGTTATCAATATCAGACAGGACAGACACCAACTCAGTCCTGGGTACGTGCCTTTGATGAAACCAAACATTGGTGGCCCATTGTCTTGCAGCATCTATTAATGGGCATGAACGCCCATATCAACCTTGATCTGGGCATTGCCGTTGCAGAAACAGTGTCTCACGAAGAATTACCCAGCCTGAAAGGTGATTTTGACAAAATCAATCAGACACTGGCCGGCCTGGTGGGCGGCGTTCAGAGCGAATTGGCTGAGATATGGCCATCGCTAGGATTGTTGAACCGTTACCTTGGCAGCGTGGAAACAACCATTATCAATTTCAGCATGGAGAAAGCACGGGATGCCGCCTGGTTATTTGCCGAGACATTGTCGCCTTTATCCACAGAACAGCGGCGGCAGGAAATTGCGGAAAAAGATAAAGTGATTGCCTTGTTTTCCAACGTGATTTCTCATCCCGACTTTACCGGCTCATTAGTCAACAAAATTATCCGTCTGGGTGAGAGGGGAACAATCCGTCAGCATATTGAGATCCTGGAGTAATTCATCAAGCTGGAACAAATTCTGTTCACCGCCGTGTTATTCAGGCCCTCTTAAAGCTCATACCCGCAGATAATCCTTTCTCTCTCCCAGCCAGCGCTGAAGATGGCGTTGCGCAGCTTCAGGATGATGACGCAACAGATATTCAGCGGCAGCCCGCGCTGCTTCCAGTAACTCCATATCCTTCTGGAGATCGGCAAAACGCAACATCGGAATGCCGCTTTGGCGGGTGCCGAGAAATTCTCCTGGACCTCGCAGCTTGAGATCTTGCCTGGCAATTTCAAAGCCATCAGTATGCTCAAAAATAATGCGCAACCGTTCGCGTGCAATTTGAGACAATGGTTTCTGATACAACAGCACACATATGCTTGCCTCACTGCCACGGCCAATCCGCCCACGCAGCTGATGGAGCTGTGACAATCCCATGCGCTCTGCATGCTCAATCACCATCAGCGAAGCATTCGGCACATCCACCCCGACTTCTATCACGGTCGTCGCAACCAGTAGCTGAAGCTCTCCCTGCTTGAATGCAGTCATGATAGCTGATTTATCCTGGATATTCAGTCGCCCGTGTACCAGACTGATTTTTAAATCAGGAAAAGTCAGGCTAAGCACTTCATAGGTTTCAACAGCTGTTTTAAGCTGCAATACTTCAGATTCTTCGATCAATGGACAAACCCAATAAGCCTGCTTTCCCGCATGACACGCTTCTCGAACACGGGCAATGACTTCATTACGCCGGCTTTCGTCGATCAGTTTAGTGATGACAGGAGATCTGCCCGGCGGTAATTGATCGATGACCGATACATCCAGATCAGCGTAATAACTCATTGAAAGCGTACGCGGAATGGGAGTTGCACTCATCATCAACTGATGGGGAAGCCAGTTTGCCTTATTTCCTTTGAGCCGCAAAGCCAATCGCTGATGAACGCCGAAACGGTGCTGCTCATCGACAATTACTAACCCCAATCGGGGAAACTGGACTTGCTCCTGAAACAAGGCGTGCGTGCCCACAACCAGCATGGCATTACCCGCGGCAATTTCCGCCAGTTCATGCTCACGCTGTTTCTTTTTCTGGCTGCCGGCTAGCCATGAGACAGTAATGCCGAGCAAAGTAAGCCAGGACAGAAATTTTTGATAATGTTGTTCAGCAAGAATCTCGGTTGGCGCCATAATCGCAACTTGATAGCCGTTTTCGATTGCTTGCAGCGCGGCCAAAGCAGCCACGATCGTTTTACCACTGCCCACATCGCCTTGTAACAGGCGTTGCATCGGATTTGCAGTCGAAAGATCGCGCTTGATTTCTGCAAGCACTTTTTTCTGTGCATCAGTCAGGCTGAAAGCAAGCGATGCGAGCAAGGCCTGCGTCAAATGACTTTTCTCCTGCAAAGCAGGGGCCTGATAACTTCGCCGCTGACGATAGTGCATGCGCATGGATAATTGCTGCGCTAATAACTCATCGAACTTGATTCGACGCCAAGCTGGATGAGTGCGAGATTGCAGTAAAGTCACAGCGGTATCGGGAGTAGGCTGATGCAGCAGCCAGACGCTGTCCTTAAATCGTGACAGCCGATACTGCGCCAGTACTGCTTCCGGAAGGGTTTCTGCCAGGCATTCAGCGTCATGATTATTCTTCAGCGCTTGTTGAATCAGTTTGACGAGGGTTGTTTGCGTAACCCCGGTTGTTGTTGGATAAACAGGCGTCAATGTGTCAGCCAGAGGAGTTTGCTCATGAATAATCCGGCACTTGGGATGAACCATTTCTAACCCAAAGAAACCGTTACGTACTTCGCCAAACGCCCTGACCCGGGTTCCTATCGAATAGGCTTTGATCTGGCCCGGATAAAAATTGAGAAAGCGGATAAAAAGGATTCCAGTGGAATCCTTTATCTGGCACACCAGTTGCCGTCGTGGACGCGTGATGATCTCACAATGAATAACTACCCCTTCGACCTGAACAGTCTTGCCATCAGGAATATCCTTGATGGGATAAAGTCTTGTTTCGTCTTCATAGCGAAGGGGTAAATGCAGAATCAGATCCAATTCATTGCGAATACCCAACTTGACAAGCTTTTGCTGCAATTGCTGATTGATGCAAGAAAAAAGATTACCTTTGAGCGTGTTCAAGTAAGTTACTTGATTGCATTATTTATGCAATACCATGACTGCGTCCATTTCCACCAGCGCACCCCGTGGCAGCGCTGCCACGCCAATCGCTGCCCGCGCTGGATAAGGCTGGCTAAAATGACTGGCCATCATTTCATTAACCTTGGCAAAGTTAGCAAGATCTGTTAAATAGACGTTTAATTTGACGATATCACCCAGGCTGCCACCACTTGCTACTGCAACTGCCTCCATATTGAGTATAACGCGTTCAATTTGTGATTCGATACCTTCTACCATTTGCATAGTCGATGGATCCAGTCCAATCTGCCCCGAAAGATAGACCGTCTCTCCGCTACTCACACGTATTGCCTGCGAATAAGTGCCAATAGCCTGCGGTGCGTCAGTCGTCTGGATAATTTGTTTATTCATTCTATCTCCTCAAATATTAAGATAATATAACTTCAGTTAATAATTTCCATTTAGCCCGAATACTTCATAAATTCGCGTGATGATCACACAGGATTTTGATTAATAGAGAAGTTTTGAGAAAGAGTGGCGTAGTGTTCATACATCTGACTGAGCAAAATCTTTCTTATTAATCAAAAGGCAAATGAGGGCACGTGTCAATTTATGAAATATTCTGGTTAGATGCTTGACCATATTTCAATGCATCATTCTTTATTACAGCAATTCTGATTACTCAAACAAATTCATGCAAAAACTCGTTATTCATGGCGGCAAGCCGCTTTGTGGTGAAATTAACATTTCTGGCGCAAAAAATGCAGCATTACCTACGCTGTGTGCTTCGTTGCTGACAAATGACACGCTCAAGCTCAGAAATGTCCCCGATCTCAAAGATGTTTCGACCATGTTGAGTTTGTTAAAACAAATGGGTGTATCTATCTTAGCCAATGATCAGTCTGAAACGGCATTGTCAGCGGTCCATCTTACCAATCCAACCGCTCCTTATGAAATGGTTAAAACCATGCGTGCTGCCATTCTTGTACTTGGACCATTACTTGCCCATAAGGGGGAAGCGACAATTTCCTTGCCTGGAGGCTGTGCCATCGGTCTGCGTCCTGTAGACCAGCATATTAAAGGTTTGCAAGCAATGGGTGCAGAAATTATGATCGAGCATGGTTATATTCATGCCAAAGCAAAAAAATTGACTGGAACGCGTATTGTCATGGATATCGTAACTGTAACTGGAACCGAAAATCTGATGATGGCGGCCAGCCTCGCTTCTGGCGTGACGATACTGGAAAATGCTGCGCGTGAGCCTGAAATCATTGATCTGGCGCAGTGTCTGATTAAAATGGGTGCAAAAATTGAAGGAGCAGGAACAGATATCATCACCATTCAAGGGGTCAAGGCATTGCATGGTTGCACCCATGATGTCATGCCTGATCGCATTGAAACAGGCACCTTCCTGACTGCAGTAACTGCCAGCAGCGGAGAAATCCATCTTAAAGGTGCGCGGGCAGATACGCTGGATGCAGTTATTGATAAATTGTTCGAAGCGGGAGCCATCATCAATTCAGGAGAAAACTGGATTCATCTCAGCATGAACAAACCACCCAAATCTGTGAGCTTACGCACAGCACCCTATCCTGCTTTTCCAACGGATATGCAGGCTCAGTTCATGGCGCTCAACAGTGTGGCTGACGGAACTGCCATCATTACTGAGACGATTTTTGAAAATCGTTTCATGCATGTTCAAGAATTGAAACGCATGAATGCGGATATCACGGTAGAAGGCAATACCGCCATTGTGCATGGCATTCCCCGACTTGATGGCGCGGGTGTCATGGCGACTGATTTGCGGGCATCAGCCAGTCTGGTTATCGCAGGGTTGATTGCACAGGGTGAAACAGTCATTGACCGTATTTACCATCTTGATCGCGGTTATGAGCGAATCGAGGAAAAATTATCGCAACTGGGTGCGCAGATAGCACGCATAGATTAAAAAAACCCGGTAAATCAATTACCGGGTTGGCGTCTTAAAATTTGAAGTAAGCGTATTAGTTGCCGGATAATGGAGCATGCTTGTAGCTGATAACTACCGTCGCTAAGCGAGCATTCAGTCCCATGACCGGAACAACCAGCAATTTCTTGCCATTGACATCCGACATGACAGTAATTTTACGTTGCTGAAGCACATCGGCCGAATAGAGATCTTTCCCGTCTGCTTCTTCCAGCTTCTTATCTGTCGATACAAGCAATTTACCTTCATCACTGATCAAAACAACGCGCTCCGTATCTTTCAGTTTAACCAGCTCATTCAAATATTGACTGACCTGATCAAGATTGTTGCGAATCAATTCGCCGCGCACTGCCCATGATAAAACTTGACCAAAACGAGTTTCTTCCTTGTTATATTGGCTGTCAGCATACTCGCGTGCTTTTCTAATCAATATTGAACGCTCAGTCTCAAGATTCTGAGCTATTTCGGCGCGCTCTTTCTCCAAACGGGATTCGGCTTGATTAACCGCAATTTGTTTCCAGGCGAAAACTAACAATAGTATCCCTAGAAAAACCAAAAGCGACCATGCCGGTAATTGCATATGCTGAATTTTAGCGATGGGAGCAAATTTCTCGCTCAATATATTAAATAGTGAAGCAGGTTTAGCCCACTCGATTTTGCTTTTTTCGTTTTGATCACTTTCATTTTGTTTGTACTGATCTGTCATGAAATAGCTCCTTGTTGATGTGACAGGAAATAAAGGCTCCAATTATCCACTATTCCGGATTGAAGGAAAAGAAAAGTTCATCATATTTTGTATGCATGGCTAAAGCATGCCGTAAATTAAATCATTTTGTTCTAATTAATAAATAACGAAACAAAAGATTAAATTTTGAAGAATTGCAGAAAACTTGCCAAGGCAAAAATTTATGCTCTTATCTTATTAATTTATCAAAATTAAAAATTACTTTATCGGTCTTTCCTTGCCGCATTGTTTATACTGTTGCGGCTCGCCCCATCTCATTTCTGAGTTGAAAATGGCATTAAACTATAGGGTA
>CAZKPL010000069.1:0-2447 GCA_964554625.1 uncultured Nitrosomonas sp.
GGATAGAAAGGCAGCGCGAGCAGGAAAAAGACATGGGGAGAGATAGGGGGTTGAGTTTGTAGGATCGGGGGTAAAAAATTCTTCCATTTATTAAAATAGCTGATTTTACATGATTTTAACTATAACATAAGTAGAATTCAGGTTTTTCATATGGTGATGAAATCGACAGAATTTTTTGCAACAGAGCCGTGTGAAGCCCTATTTCTTTTGATTAAATAAAAAAAACGGCATTATTTTATATCTCATAGGGTTGTTTATATTGTTCACAATAAAATTTTATCACGGGGGCCATCAGCTAGAATTTTTGATTTTCCAACAACTATAATACGGTCGCAAATGGAGAGAATTTGACGGCTATGGGTGCTTATTAAAATGGTGGGCTTACCCTTCATCTGGCGTAATTGTTTTGCCAGATGCTCTTCCAGTGGTGCATCTATTCCATTAGTTGGCTCATCCAGTAAAATAAGTGGTGGCTGATAAGCAAGTGAGCGCGCTAGTGCTACAAGCTGTTTTTGTCCACCTGAAAGATGAGTTCCGCGTTGACCGATTTCTGTTTTCCAACTTAAGCCATTTTCTTGGAAATCTCGTATCAGACCTGTTGTTTCCAGCAAATGTCTACGTGTTTCTGGAGTAAGTGTAGGGCGACCAGCTCTGATATTTTCCTCAATAGTTCCTTCCATTAGGCAAACATCCTGTGGTTTGAATCCTATAGTTTGCGAAATATCTTCGAGCGATAAATTTTGCAAAGGAATGTCGTCTATGAGTATTTGCCCTTCGTTTGGTTGCAGAAGTCCTGCTATAAGGCGGAGCAATGTTGTTTTACCACTACCAAGTGCGCCTGCGATACCAACTATCTCACCAGCATTAATTTGTAGTGAAATATCTTTGAGAACAGTATGCCCGCCATGCCCGATATTACAAGTTATTCTATCTACCCGCACTGTGCCATGTAGAGAACCATGTATACTCTTAGAATTATTTTTAATGGTTGCTGGGAAAATTTTATTTAACTCATTCAGAGCATTGCGAAATTCATGATAGCGGACGAATAAAGTTGATACCGAAGAAAAGTTTCCGATCATTCTTGCAGTGAGCATGGATGTAGCAAGCAATCCGCCAGAGGTAAGGGAGCCATCTTCTACCATATAAACACCGCCAACTAATACTCCCACATACGATAAAAAAGATAGCGAATTAGTTGTGGTTTGCCCAATACCAAACCACAAGCGAGCCATACTGGAGGAGTGAGTTGCGGTGAGGCTTGCACTACGCCATTTTCGTGCTAATGCGTTTTGTGCAAAAGCTCCAACCACGGCATCACGGGCAGTGATAATATCGGAAAGAAGCCCCAAACGTTTTTCACTAGCTTGTCGAGATTTTTTTTCATAATCAAAGGCTGGAAATACGAAGATTGCATTGGCAATAACTACTAATGTTCCACATGTTAAACCTACTAAAACCAAAGGACCAGAAACAATTATTATTGCCAATATAAAAAGCAATAAAAAAGGCAAATCAGCAAGTGCCAGCATATAAGATGATGATAAAAAATCTCGATATGATAGAATTTGTTTATATCGTTCAAGAACCGCACCTACGCTTGGCAGGGCATTGGATTTTGCATCTAGTAGGCTGCGGAATATTGTATTATCTATTTCTGCATCACTAAGACGGGCAATGCGTTCAGCGATTATAATTCGGATAACTCGCAAAGAGAATTCCAGTGCCACAATTAAAAACAAACCAATAACTAAGGCCCACATAGTTGAGGTAATACCGTTGCCAAGCACCTTATCGTATACAAAGCTACTAAATAACGGCAGGGTAAGTGCAAACAAGTTTATCAAAATCCCGCAGGAAAAAATTTCTGCAAGTTTGCTTTTATGGCGATTAAGATAGGTCGCAACTCGTGTGATATTTCCCGCTTGTTCTGTTATTAGAAAAACTTCAGCAACTTGCTCTAAATCAGATGTATCAATAAGACGAAAAGCCGTTCCATCCTCATTCAATAAAACAGCTTCTTCTCCTGCGCCTAGAATTGGTATAAATAAACTATTTGGCAAAACTGCTATACACCCAATTTGTGCTTCTTCATCAGGAATTATGGGGTGCAGAAGCGACATGCGTTGTAGCTTTAAGCCATGACTGCCAAGATATTCCGAAAGTGCGTTTATATCGTTAGTTTGAATCAATTCGCTCGAAGCAATATTATTGGCAATAAGCAACGCAGACAGTGCTTTGTCTAATGAAATCCCCAGCATCAACCTATACCATAATGCACATTAAGCATTGCAATTTGAGTGGTATGCCCAGCATCACTATAATAACGATAGGTAAAATCAGAACCTGAGCCAGAGAGAGCAGTAAAGCCAGTAGCAGTAAAAACATCCCCGTTATCAAGTTTTAGATTTACAGTAGAAGCATTACCGTTATCAGCAAAATTTCGT
>CAZKPL010000069.1:2459-13423 GCA_964554625.1 uncultured Nitrosomonas sp.
CAGTTGATGACAAACCATAGCTGCCGCCAGCTACAGAATTTCGTACATCAATTGTTTCAATGGCAGCATATTTGGCATTATTTATGCTGTTTGCGGCAAATGTCCAGCCTGAAGAATAAAGAATATCAGTTCCTGTGCTGCCATCAAAAATTGTAACATTCGCTAAATCACTGGAAGTAACGCGAAACGTATCATTACCAGCTCCACCATACAGTGAATCGGCTCCTCCACCGCCTGCAATAACATCATCTCCGCTGTTACCATAAATAGTGTTGGCACTGCTGTCACCATACAGCACGTCGTTATAATCACTGCCGTTAAGATTTTCGGCATTAGCGATAGTGCTATATAAATATGCCCCCGTAGTGCCAGTGCGTGCTTGATAAATAGAAAATCCTGCCCCCCAATAGCTAGTTTTATCTGATGCGCCAAGAAACGTGCCATCGGCTAAAAATACATTCACGCCATAGGTATAATTAGGACTCTGGGAGGCAAGCGAACCGCTGATTGCTGTATTACTATATTGAAAATTCACGGTGTCAGTGCCAGTGCCGCCATCAATAGTATTTGAGCCTTCAATAGCGGTTATTATGTCATTTCCTCCGAGCCCCCAAATAGTATTGCTGCCACTTAAAGCATTGATCTGGTTGGCATTGGCATTTCCAACAAAATAATCATTTCCTGATGTTCCAACGATATTATCAAAATTTTTCACTAAGGTGGAAGTTGCACCAGTTGTAGCGTTAGCCCAGCCATATTCAAACCCAGTATATGTAACTCCGCCAGAAACTAAACTACTAACACCGCGGTCAATATAATCAGCCGTTCCATTGCTGTTAGTGTCAGCAGAAGCATCTAAATAAACAACCACGTTATAATTGCTTGCATACCAAGAAGATGTACGAATAACATCAAATCCCGTGCCTCCATCAGCAACGTCTCTACCAGCACTGAAATAATAACTGTCATTACCGCTGCTTCCATAAAAAGAATCATTTTGATTATAGCCCAAAAAAGCCATCCCACCAGTGCCTGCGTAGCCAACGTCATTACCACCTAAATAATTATAGTAAGTTACAAAGTCAGAACCCCCAAAAATTAAATCAGCATAGGCTGAACCATCAACTCTATTTATACTAGTATCATTACCAGAAACAGCAGTATAATGATCACCGTTTGAGTAACTATTAGCATCACCAGCAGCAACTCCAAAATTATCTCCACTATAAGCGGCAACAGTTCTTGTTGCCCCTAAACTATTGGTGTAACTTTGTGTGGAGTTGCTAAGGTTGACGACTACGCCTGCGGTAGAATTACGATAATATATATAATCATTGGTATTCGTGCTACCTGTGAAGGTATCGCTCCCTAGCCCAGCCCAGTAGGTGTCGATTCCACCACCTGCGCCACCAATCAGGATATTTGTACCTCTACCGCCTGTTAGAGTATCAGAGCCACTCCCTCCGTTTAGAGTATCGTCGGAATTAGAGCCTGTTATTGTATCGCTCCCACTCCCCCCTGTAATACCGTTTATGCTGTTATAACCCGCTATTGAAGTGAAAGTGTAAACAGAGCCTTCTGCCTCTCCACCTGAACCCAATCCCGCTTGCAAATTGATTGTGAGTGCCGTGGATGATGAAGAATAATTTATAGTATTTATCTCACTAGCTCCCAACGTTGTTGCATCGGTACCATAATAATAAGTGCCAGAATGTGGTGAGATAAAAGTATCGTTTCCAGTGCCGCCATAAAGGTAATCAGCACCACTTGCACCACCACTGATGGTATTATTCCCTGTGCCGCCGTAAATATGGTCATTACCCGTATTACCTGTCAGCGTATCATTGCCATCACCACCATAAATTATATCATCACCTCCACCGCCAGTGATAGTGTCTGCGCCTGCTCCACCCTCTAAGGTTTCAGCAGCCGTACTACCAGTAATAGTATCATTGAAATCTGTTGCAATTAAGTGTGTTATACCAGTAAAGCTATCACTAAGTCCTGTACCTGTGGTTGTACCAGAAACCATCGATACAGTAATAGCTGTTGAAGAAATATTGCTATAATCAAGCGTATCTGTGCCGCCACCACCAGTTATAGTATTTGTTCCAAGCCCAGCGTGAAAAGTATCATTTCCTGCACCACCAACTAGAGTATCATTCCCGCTGCCAGTTGTTATTGTATTGGTTCCTGTACCAACAGTAACAGAATTAGCCCCGTCGCCTGCATCAATTGTGCTATTGCCCGCACCAGTTACTATTGTATCCGCTCCACTACCAGTGGTTATGGTATAATTGCCCGCACCAACATTGATATTATTAATACCATCACTAGCAGCTATTGTTCCGCCACCTGAAGTAAGGGTAATCGTATCATCACCAACTCCAGTGGTTATAGTTGCCACACCAATGCCACCAGTAATTGAGTTTGTGCCAGCACCAGCATCAATTGTGCTATTACCATCACCAAAAGTAATAATATCATTTCCCGTACCAGTGGTTGCATTATTATTACCACTACCAAGATCAACACTATTATTTCCATTTCCAAGAGTCACGGTATCATCACCTTCGCGGGCAAAAATTGTTTTGTCGCCGTCACCACCAGTAATGGTGTCGTTATTGCGCCCACCATAAACTGTATCAGTTCCTGCATCCAAAGTAATGGTATTTGGCTGATCCTGTGTTGGCAGTATATAAATAGAGTTCAGGCGTCCTTGATATTCATAGGTCAATGTTTGATCTGTTACCTGGCTTACATCGGTTACATCCATATATTGAAAGCGGAAATTTTGCTGGCTATGAAACTCTTGTGCGCGGGTGGTTTGTCCAGTCACATCGACAAGAACATCAAAAGTCCCTGTAGCAGCTGAATCATAAATCATTTTGAACGTATTCTGTTTTATTGCATAGTCAGCGGGGAGAGTCCAACTTCCGCCACTATTATCAGTAGCCCCTACTATTGTAACCCCTGCAGGGACACCAGAAAATTCAATATCGTTAAGTGTAATGAAGTAACCAGCTACATTTAACACAAATTCCTTCGCATAATTGCTAGTGCTAACAGATGGGTTGGCATTTCCTAAATCTGGACCTTGTGCATAAATTAGGTCATTTCCAGATGTTCCCGTAATTGTCGCAGCGGAAAATTGCAGAGCATTACGTGGCCCAATTTGGTCAACAGAAGTTGAGCCTGTTGCCCCACCACCGCCGTAAATAATAGTTGTTCCAGGAGATGTTGTAGTATCATAAGTAGTTCCTACCACATTCCCCATAAACAGCGTTACGATCGGGGTCATGCTGATAGGAGCGGGAACTCCAGGGGGGGAAGCGGCAGCGGCAGGAGGCGGTGTAAATTCATGTGGCGGAGTATAATCATAATCACTGCTATGTAAATTTTCGATTATCTTTTGTGCTTTTTCTACCATTTGCTCAACAGAGGCTTCGGTATTAACAGTAAGTGAAGAAGTCTGCGAAGAAGATTCAGAATCATGCTTATGCTGCTCTTTCTCCGCCTCTTCCTTAGCCTCCTTAACTGCTTCCTTTACGGCTTTTTCTACAGCCTCTTTAATTTCATCTTTAGTCGGAGATTTCGTCGGTGGAGTTGTTTCTGCACTGGTAATAATAGTAGAGCTATCAAAATTAACTAGAGTAGAACTTACGCTTTCCAATAATGTGCTTATGGGAACATTGCTATCCTGAAAAACAACTTTGGATGGATTGTTGCTCATAGCTGCCAATCCAGCGTCAGGAAGAATAACTTCCTGGCCGCCTTTTGTACGTATTACAATGTCAACGTCTACAATATCAACCTTAACAATATCATCCCTCTTTATGCCAGAGAGAATATAGTTCCCAGAGTTATCAGTTTGTACAACTAATTTGTTAACCATAAATATTCCTTCTTTGAATGGCAAACATGACTAGGGGCTAATTTTTACCTTCGCCACCATCATACTCATTATACGTACCTTCACTATAATGGTTACCAGTTTCTGCAGAGCCTATTCTTTTTCTTGATTCAATAGCCATTTCTTCTAATAAAATTGTTTGTTGCCCTATTCCAACAGCAATGCCTTCAATCATACCATATAATGCATTAAAATTGGTTAAATTTTCCTTAATTTCATACAAATGTTTCCCCGACCCAATATTAGCTTTTTCTATAGAACCAGCTCTATCGCCTATAGCTTTAAAATGTGCCGCGACCTCTATTTGAGCACGACGCTGAGTCTCTAGAATTGATGTAATGGTATTAACCAATAATATTTGAGAATCAGCAATTTGCTGCATTATTCTTTGTTGTTCTATAGCGGATGCTGCAACAGAACGTATCTCTTCCAAAGTATTCTCTCCTGTTTCTTTCATTCGCGGTCCAAAACCTAACAATTCGTTTAGGCGCGCTGTTCCATTGATACTGGTTTCAAATGATTTGAAAAGAACTTCTAATTTTTTAAGTAGAGAATCCATTCTGCTTGCCAATAATGCATCTCCGGTATTCCTTAGTCTGGAAGAAGAACTGCTATCTGAATCATTGCTGTCATTAGTACGTGGATTTTCTCTAATATTCTGATTAGGCACCAATACCCCAGAAGCATATTGGTTGGGATGAGTTTTACGGGTTATTTCAGTAAGATCGTGCATAACATTACGCGCACACATAACTACTCGGCTTATAAAGTGGCGCAAATTTGTCATCATTATAGAAAGCATAAGGCTGGCAACTAATCCGAACATTGAGGCCGAAAAAGCGATTCCCATACCTGCTAATGGTTTACGCAGTTCAGAAACGAGCCCCTTAAATTGTTCCTCTGCACTGGCGGTGCTATTGCTCATTCCGCCAAGCATTTCTGAAATACCTGTCAATGTTTCCAACAACCCTATAAAGGTACCAAGAAGCCCCATAGCAATCATGAATCCTACAAGGAATTGTGGGAATTCAAGTTTACTATTATAATCCTCCTGTAATGCGTGCAGCTCATTTTCTATGGCGTTCTGGTCAAGTTGTGAACTTAATGTCCCACCAGTTTCTGCTATATGTTTTAAATAATGACGTACATAACGCTCTCTAATCCACGACTCTTCTAGAAGCTGCTTCATTGGGACACCATCCTGTGCCTCTTTACCAAAACGCTCTATTATTCTAAAATCTCTTTGAGCCGATATAAGCTTTTGTAAAATAATTAGAACTCCATATAAGCCTACACATATAATTGTGCCGCTGATGGCGAGATCTTTTTCAATTGCCATCATTACAAATTCATGGAAATACCCCGCCAATAACAAAATCAGTAATAATGGGGACATTACCTTGAGGGTAACAACATTTTCACGATAGGCTACGGGGTTGCGTTTCCTAAGATTGGCCAATAACCTTGTTATGATTTTCATAGTTAATCCCTGAACATGTTGTAGGTAAATTTACGTATAGGAGAGAGTATTAGAGCCATAACTGTATGGCTTCCAGTTACAACATCAGCAGTTGCTGTCATACCTGGAACCATTATATGATTCTGATAATTTTTTGGTATTGAACTAACAAGCAAATTAACTCTATAAAATGACTCTCCGCGCGAATCAACGATAGTATCTGCACTAACCTCAGTTACTTTGCTTTTTAATACTCCAAGCTCACCAATATCATAAGCAGAAATACGTACGCTCGCATCAAGGCCAGGCTTTAGATAGCCACGGTCCTTTGGTTGTGCGCGTGCCTCTATTATTACTTCGTCAGTATATGGAATCAACTCAATAAGTTTATCACCTGGTTTTATTACACCACCCAATGTATTAATTGCAATACGGTTTATTATACCGTCAATTGGAGCTCGAATTTCTGTACGCTTAAAACGGTCTGAATCACTTAAGATTACTTTTTCTAACCGCTCTTTTTCTGCAAGTGCTAATACTAAATCATTTTGTGCATTGTTAACGAAGTCGGTTTGTATGGATTTCATGCGAGCCTTTTCCTCAGCAATCGCCGCCTCAATGGTAGGAATACTGCTAGCGGCATCATTTATCTCTGTTTCTAGGCGTCTCTGTCTGCCTTGCGCCTCTAATGTTTCAAGTTTTGAGGCGGCACCACGAGATAGCATTTCTTCCATTATTTTAGAACGGTTACGTGCAACATTAAGTTCTTCCATAAGCTTTGCTTGTCTAGTACGAATTTCATTAAGCTTTGCCGCCTGCTGATTAGAGGCCTGCTCGTGAACTAAAATTTCCTGCTGTAATTTCGCTCGACGTGATAAGAACAAATTATTTTCTGCCTTGGCAGTGGCAGAGTTATTTAAATTTTCTGGGAATTCAAGTTTGTCATCACCCTTTACTTCTGCCTTAAGTCTTATAATACGCACACTTTGAGCAGCAAGCTTCACTTTAGTTTCGTCTAAATTAGCAGCAGCTGTAACATTGTCGATTGTTAGCAATAAATCTCCTTTTTTTACAGCAGCTCCTTCTGTTGTTTGGATAGAGGCAATAATTCCTCCTTCAAGATGTTGAATTTCTTGCCCGCGTCCTGCTGTTATTATTTTGCCGTTAATGCGTATTACTTTATCAACCTCAGCAAACGATGCCCAAAAAATAGTAATGTGCAAGACATTATAATGGTAAGATATAGACGGATTCCCTCCATGCGTTGACGCACGGGTAGAATTTTAAGGTTTGCCAGTCGTTGAATTGCTAGTAAAAGCAGCCTAGTTGCCTTGAAATATAATTTCAACATGTCCTACACTCTGCTCTGCTGGTTGTTTTTCGATCTGTAATATTTTACTGTGAATCATGTTGCCGCTGGCAATTTCTTTTTCTATAAGAAATTTACGCACATACAGGGCGCGGTAATAAGCCAATCTTTGTGCCACACTATATTGTTCTTTCCCCAGATATGAGTGTAAAATAATTTTTACTGTCCCTATCTTTTGCTTAATATCTTTAAGAGTTTTCTCAAGGTTTGCGGATGATTTTTCATCAAGATTAATACTCGACGTCGGATAATAAATAATAATCTTTTCCGATGATTTTATTATTTTTGCCTCAACGCTGGCATCTTCAATTTTCGTGCTTTCCGTACTTTCAATCTCAATATTTTTTTCAGGGGCAACAATATTGTCTATCTGTTGTTTACTTGTTCCAGCACATATTTTGCTTTCTGATACTTTCAACTCTGCATTCTTCTCTTCAAGATTTTTCTTATCTTGAATAATTTCTTGCATTTTTTTTTCTACTTTATTCGCCGATAATGATAGAGCCATTACAAACACTACCAACACAAATACCAATGTAAGCACAACGTTACTAAGAACGTCCACAAACCCTGGCCAGTAATTTTGTTCTTTTCCTCCTTCCATATCTTAATTCACCTTTTTCGCTAAATGCTCTTGCTCAATCAAGGCAGATAGTATATCTCCCATTTGACGACGAACCTGATATGCAGCTAAAGCTCTGGCTATTTCAATTCGCATTAAATTTACGCGATTACTGTAAAGCTGTCCGTGTGCATCTAATAATTCAAAAATCGACCTGCTGCCGTTTTTATATTGATCTTCAAATTCATGAACAACCTTTTCATTAGATTCAACGCCTTTTTGCAATATCGCAATTCGTTGGTTAGCAGCATTAATAGCGTTATAACTGGCTCTAATGCCTTCTTCAATGCGTGAGCGAGCATCTAAAGATCGAAAGCGAGCCTCTTTTTCCCTTTCTCTCGCCGTAAGTCCTCCAGCAACTTCAAGCCCGCCATTTAGTGCCCAATGCGCGACCAATAACAAGCGCTTGTCTTGTTGATCTGGATACACACCATCCACAGGGTTTCCCTTAGCTGCTCCGCCAGCATTATATGAATATGTATCAGAATATTCTAATGAAACCTTAGGGGCAATTTTAGCAATAGAGCTATGTAGCGTTGAAGTTGCGATATTTAATTTTTCTTGGCTTGCTAGATATGATGGATTTTTTTCAAGAGCATTTTTAACGGCATCAATAAGAGAATCTGGAACTTCAGGTACAAGCACTTCTGAAACTTGGAGCTGGGCTGGAGTTATTTGCGTTAGGCGACGAAATTCAGCGAGGTTTGATTCATATTCACCCAGTGCTTCTGCCCGCGCTACTTCTGCTGAGCTGGCATTTGCTTTGATTCTTTCTAAGTCCCCAATTGTAGCTCCTCCGCCTTCCAATCTTGCTTTCATACGCGCTGATAGTTCGTCCAAATGAGTGCGATATTGATCAGCTAATTGAACAGAGATACGAGCCTGTAGAAGCTTTAAGTAAGTATTTACAGTATCGTAAGCTATGCCATCACGGTCATCAAGTTCTTGAGTTTTTGCTAAATTTTCCTTGTCGGCACTGGTTACAATATCAGCCACCATTTCTAAATCAATCAACGGCTGGCGCACTGCCAATGAACGATCTCTACGGGTATGCTTATCATCAAGAGTACGATTACCAAACGCATCATTATAGGAAGCGGGCATTGATTCTTCGCTCCCCTTAGAAAATTTAACATCAAGTGCTGGTAAAAACCTTGAATAAGCAGTCATTTTTTCTAATGCAGCGGATTTGGTACGAGATACGGATGCTTTCATTTCCAAGTTATTTTTAAGAGCGAAGGCAACTGCTTCATCAAGTCTGATGGGCTCTAAAACATTTGCTGTTTGAGCATATTGACTGACATTTAAAGAAACTATTCCTTTTGAATCAGCTAGAAATTTCTTGAATGCACTATATCCGCTAAGTGCGGTATTTTTGTTTATGTCTTTACTTGAGGGCAAATCAACAGGCTTATCAGTAATATTGGATAGAAGCTGCGGAGTGTATACAAACTCGTTAGGATTATTCGCACTATCTGCCAATAATTCTAAAGGAGCATCACTGTTAGACTTGCTTTTTACGCCAATTTCTGGCGGAGTTAAAACTGGTTTAGCATCAGAAGATTCTGGGAGTTTTAATATTTGCTCTGCTACTGAGATGTTATCAGATGATTTTTCGGTATGATTTTCAATTATTGTTTTAGCTGTATCTACGGGTACTTCTTGTGCTAAGTCGTTAGGCTTATCTTTTGCAGTTAGCTCAGATAAATCTTTGACTGCTTCTGGTGGTGTTGATTCAAAAAACTTAGACACTTGCCCGGCGAATGTTGAAACACTGCCAGAGGTTGCATCTTGATGATTTTTATTTATAGTTTCATCTGTCGTTACAGTAGTATTTTTATCGGAGTTATTAATTAAAGATTGTGTGTCAGATACTAACTCACTTGGTTTGTCTTTTGCCATTGATTCTGATGAGGCTATAACTGGCTCTGAATTATCTGACCCAAAAAGTTTTAACACCCGCTCCGACAATTCTGAAACGGCACCAGATGACGCTTCTAAATTATTTTCACTTGCAGTTTTACCTACTGCTGAATCAATAGTTTTATCACTTAAAGATTGTGCGCCAGATACCAGATCACTTGGCTTATCTTTTATAGATGATTCGGGAATAATAGGCTCTGGTAATTTTAATATTTGCTCAGTTGCAGGTAATGGCGTAGCAGCAACCAATGGCTTTAATTCTGTGGCTGCGGGTGCAGCTTGATTCCACGGTAGCATAATTGTTGTCGCAGGAGGTGTAACAGCTTTATTCACTACTGATGATTCTGTTGCCTGTTGCAAAGAAATTGCTGCTTGCTGCAACGAAATAGCTGCTTGCTGAAGTGAAACAGCCGATTGTTGTAATGTCGCAATTGATTGGTCTGTTTTTAAAACTTGAGCTGAAGCAGGTGTTTCAGGCGTATCGTTTTTCTTGTCATTAGAGTCAAAGATAGACTGCACATTTTCAAATGCCTGCTCTAAAAATGTAGCAGATTTTTCTTTTCCCGCCGTATCAGAATGAAACGCGACATTTTCATTATCCGCAGCAATAATATCAGTAGATATACAAATAGATGAAAGGCTAAAAATCCCAGTATACAATGCAACTCGCCATTTCTTAACTTGCAACTGTTTCATATGTTATTTTTTAATATTCTTGTATAAAGATTCATCCATAATCTTATTAAGATTATTCTTACTTTTATACAAGAAATTTTTTAGAGACAATAGGATATTATGGAAGCCTACAGATAAATTAGACGATTATTAATCACTAACTGCCCTATACAGTGTAGCTAGCGATACCCTAAGTAGTTTTGCTGCTTCTTTTGCTGACTTGCCTTGTTCTATCAGTTCCTTGGCATGGTGTATCTGTTGGGGGGAGAGTTTGGGCTTGCGTCCCATCTTCACCCCGCGAGAGATTGCTGCTGCCCTGCCTGCTTTGGTGCGTTCCTTGATAAGTGAGCGTTCCAGTTCCGCTAGCACACCTACCATTTGCCACATAGCCCGCCCTGTTGGGGTGGTGGTGTCTATGGATTCAGTAAGAGAACAAAAACCTATATCCCTGCCCTTCAAATCATCAAGCATCGTAATAAGATCGCGTAGCGACCTTCCCAGCCTATCCATTTTCCAAACTGTCAGCACATCATCAGCACCAAGAAGCTCTAAGCATTTTTTCAGTTGCGGACGCTTTGTTGTCGCTCCACTGGCTTTGTCGGTAAAAATCTTTTCACACCCTGCCGCCCTTAATGCAGCAAGTTGCAAATCAGGGTTTTGCTCTTCAGTGGATACGCGACAATAACCGATTTTCATGGCGGAGTTTATGAGACTGATTGCATGTAGGAGCGAAGAATCGCGTTTATTCTGGTTTGGTATCCTTTGCCGCCTTTTTTGAGCCAATTCAACAAATCATCATCTAAGCGAATATGGACATCACATTTTTTATGAGGAATCCCAATTTTTACAGTTTTCCAATCTATGGTCATTATGTCATCTTCTTTGTTTATAGAAGCCTTAAGTTCAGAATCTGTAATCTGGTCAAGCCGCTCCCAATCAGTCAAATCAGCCCCTTGTTTTCTTAAACGGCTTATTTCACTTGCTGAATAACTTACTATATTGT
>CAZKPL010000070.1:0-13117 GCA_964554625.1 uncultured Nitrosomonas sp.
CGGTGAGGAGAATAAAGCGGAAAACTCTGACGAAGATGATTCCTCTGATGAAGACATTGATTAATTAAGTCTGAACTCGGAGAGGTTAAAGATTAAGTCTTTTGTTTCAATCGAAGCCCGCGCAGATATAATTTGGCGCGGGCTTCTTTGTTTCAACCTGAGAAAAAAACAGAGTGAATGATTAAAGTAATTTATAAGAATTACTAGTATCGTTGACAGTATTCAGGAGAATGCTGTAGATGACATTCATAAACGTAGCCGATTAGTCTTGTTGGGTCATCGAAAAAAGATCTGAGGGTTTAGTAAATATTGCGTTGGAAGATTATCCATTTGACAGAGCGGCGACTGGTTCAGTGAACTGGCACGATTTATTTATCAGATCCTTAAACGGGTACGTTCGCGATCAGTATGACAGAACAAACAAACGCTTCTGCTGCGTAAAGGATTATCATCATCTCAACCAGGATTATATACCCTGTTTGTAGCCATTGATGACTTCTTCCGGGAAGGTCTGCTATCCTGACCGACAAAACGCAGGGCAGTGCTGCTCGCTTCCTTACAGGGGATGTTATTGGCTAGTTATGATTTACTTAAACTAGGGTATGGCGGTAAAGAAGAGTGCACAGGTATCAGTCATCATACATTTATTAAGGCCGGGAATTGATCCGCGGTTAGGCCCTAGACTAATAATGGCAACGCTGAATGTATTAGTCGTACCTTCCTGGTGTTTAATTGCATTAATTCAATACAAGCTTTTTGAATGATATTGTTATATAAAATAAATAATTAGTTCCAATAATAATATATCTTATTTTTGCAATTAAACACTAGAATCGCCAATAATTGCAAGAATACGTACCATCAGCATATTGAGTAGATGTGTCTCATTAACTTGTATAATACTGTTAAACTTCCCAATGGTTTGAAAACGCTATCTCTTATGAAATACTTTTAGCTTGTTTATACATCAGGCTGTAAATGACCCAATTAATTCTTTCGAATGGTTTTTTACTATGCTTCTGATTAGTCATTATTTTTTTACTCTATGTAGAGTAAAAAAGAAATTGCTTGAATGTTTATTTAACTAGAGGGAAAAGTCAGTGACCGTTATACGCTTGCCAGATGGTTCGAAAAGGATATTTGATCGCCCAGTGACTGTTTTGGAGGTTGCGGAATCGATTGGTGCTGGTCTTGCGCGCTCAGCATTAGCAGGAAAAGTTAATGGTAAGATTGTTGATTTGTCTAATCGTATCGAAACAGATAGTGACCTCATACTCCTTACGGAGAAAGATGCTGAAGGTCTAGAGATCATTCGGCATTCGAGTGCGCATTTATTGGCGCACGCTGTTAAGGAATTGTTTCCAGAGGTACAAGTAACTATCGGTCCTGTCATAGAAGATGGCTTTTATTATGATTTCTCATATAAACGTCCATTTACACCAGAAGATCTTGCTGCAATAGAAAAAAGAATGATGGACATTAGCAGGCGAGATTTAAAGGTTGAGCGAAGAGAGTGGGATCGCTCCGCTGCTATAAATTTTTTCAAGAATCAAGGAGAGCATTATAAAGCTCAATTAATTGAGGCAATACCTGAGGGTGAGGCTATTTCACTTTATTCGCAAGGTGATTTTACTGATTTGTGTCGTGGTCCGCATGTGCCATCTACATCCAAGCTCAAGGTTTTCAAATTAATGAAGGTGGCGGGTGCATATTGGAGAGGTGATTCTCATAATGAGATGCTGCAAAGGATATATGGAACAGCTTGGGTAAGAAAGGAAGATCAGGAAGCATATTTACGGCGCTTGGAAGAAGCCGAAAAGCGTGATCATCGAAAACTAGGTAAACAATTAGATCTGTTTCATATGCAAGAAGAAGCGCCGGGTATGATCTTTTGGCACCCCAAGGGTTGGACTATCTGGCAGCAAATCGAGCAGTATATGCGCCAAATATTAAGTCAGAGTGGTTACTTGGAGATTCGTACTCCCCAGGTCATTGATAAAATATTATGGGAACATTCTGGTCACTGGGAGAATTTTCGTGAGAATATGTTTGTTACGGAATCTGAAGGACGGTATTTTGCCATCAAACCTATGAATTGCCCGGGTCATGTTCAAATATTCAATCAGAAGCTTAGAAGTTATCGGGATTTGCCTCTTCGTCTTGCCGAATTTGGGTCATGCCATCGAAATGAGGTGTCGGGTGCTTTGCATGGTCTCATGCGCGTACGGGCTTTTACTCAGGATGATGCGCATATTTTTTGTGCAGAGGAATATGTGCAAGATGAAGTGATACAATTTATTGATTTGTTGCAGCGTGTTTATAAAGATTTTGGCTTTCATGAAGTTTTAGTTAAACTTTCTACTCGGCCTCAAAAGAGGGTGGGAACAGAAGAGCAGTGGGATAAGGCAGAGTTGGCGCTACGTTCAGCATTAAATCAGAAACAGCTTGATTGGGAGTTGCAACCAGGGGAAGGGGCTTTTTATGGTCCTAAAATTGAATTTTCGTTAAAAGATAGTATTGGGCGTGTGTGGCAATGTGGCACACTGCAGTTAGATTTCTCGATGCCAGATAGGCTGGGTGCGGTTTATGTTTCTGAAGATAATCTAAAGAAAACGCCAGTAATGCTGCATCGTGCAATTTTAGGTTCACTGGAACGATTTATCGGTATTCTTATTGAGAATTATGCGGGCACACTTCCTCTATGGCTTTCTCCTGTTCAGGCGGTGGTCCTAAATATTTCTAAGAGCCACATAGATTATGCTCGAGGTGTGGTGAATGAACTTAAGCTTCATGGTATTCGTGCAGATTCAGACTTGAGAAATGAGAAAATAAACTATAAAATCCGGGAGCATAGTTTGCAGAAGCTACCCTATCAAATAATTGTAGGAGATGCTGAAGTAAAGGATAATATAGTTTCGGTACGCAGTAGATCGAATATTGATCTTGGTCAAATGCCTTTGCAGACGCTGATTGATCGTCTGAAAGTAGAAATTTTAGAAAAGGTAAATTGATTTTTTATATAGCTCGGAGGAATCGCCATAAGCCAAGAAAAGAATGTACGTATAAATGAGGAGATTAGTGCACCAGAAGTACGGTTAATCGGTATAGATGGGGAGCAAGTCGGTATCGTTTCCCTTGCTGCTGCTAATGCTCTTGCTGAAGAGGGGGGTGTAGATCTGGTTGAGATTGCGCCGGGGGCCCAACCACCAGTATGTCGCTTGATGGATTATGGGAAGTACTGCTATCAAGAGAGTAAAAAGAAACATGATGCAAAGCTTAAACAGAAGCAGATCCAAATCAAAGAAATTAAATTTCGACCAAATACTGATGAGGGTGATTACAGCATCAAATTACGTAATTTGATTGGCTTTCTGGATGAGGGTGACAAGGTAAAGGTTACGCTGCGATTTAGGGGGCGCGAGATGGCGCATCAAGAGTTTGGTGTTCGTCTTTTAGAACGAGTAAAAGATGATCTTCAATTACACGCAATAGTAGAGCAATTTCCCAGGCTAGAGGGTAGGCAAATGGTGATGGTATTGTCACCTAAGAAGAAGGAAGTAAAAAAGAGTAAATCGAAAGAATTAAAGCAAGAGGATAAAATTTCTACAGTTATAATAACTTCATAAGAATACTAATTACTCTTATTACGTGAATAGATAGAGTATATTAATTTTGGAACTTATAAAAATAAGTGGTTCTGGGTTTTAAAGCTTTCAAACTAAATAGAAACACCTCAAACCATATTAATAGAATAGGAGTGAAATGATGCCTAAAATGAAGACAAAAAAAAGTGCCGCTAAGCGCTTTAAAGTAAGGGCGAGTGGTAATATTAAACGATCCCAAGCATTTAAACGGCATATTTTAACCAAGAAAACTACCAAAAATAAAAGGCAGTTACGTGGAACTGCTAGTGTTCATTCGAGTGATATAGCATCTGTGCGTGCTATGTTACCTTACGCATAAGGAGATTTGTAATGCCAAGAGTGAAGCGTGGCGTAACAGCTCATGCGCGCCATAAGAAAATACTTAAACTAGCTAAAGGATATCGAGGCCGTCGTAAGAATGTTTATCGTATAGCTAAAGAAGCAGTAATGAAAGCGGGACAATATGCGTACCGCGATCGACGTCAACGGAAACGTCAATTTCGTGTTCTATGGATTGCTCGTATTAATGCAGCTGCACGCGAATACGGTCTGACGTACAGTAATTTTATGAATGGTATAAAAAAAGCTGGTATTGAGTTAGATAGAAAGGTGCTGGCCGATCTTGCTGTATTTGATAAAGCTGCCTTCGAGAAGATAGTAGAAAGGGCTAGAACAAGCCTAGTGCTATAACTTAATTGATAATAATAAATGAAGGGAGATCAAGGACAAGAAAACTTGATCTCCCTTTTTCTTGCATGATTTAACGTATTACTTTTTATGAAAAACCTAGAAGACCTAGTAAGTGAAGCAGTTACTCTTTTGGATAAGGTAGAGAATGCAACTGAACTTGAGCAAATCAAGGCTCGCTATCTGGGTAAAGAAGGGGAATTGACTAAACTGCTTAGAGGATTAGGCGCGCTCCCACAGACTGAGCGTCCAGCCATGGGTAATCTAATCAATCAGGCTAAAAAATCATTGGAAGAAGCGCTTGATCGGCACCAGGAAATTATTGAAGAAAAGAAAATGATGGCCCGATTGGAAGGAGAGGCATTAGATGTAACGTTACCAGGACGGGGATTGGGTACGGGTGGCCTACACCCAATATCAAGAGTGTTGGCGCGCATTGAATCGCTATTTCACTCGATTGGTTTCACTGTCGCATCAGGTCCAGAAATCGAGACTGATTTTTATAATTTTACTGCGCTTAATATTCCCGAGGGTCATCCGGCGCGTGCAATGCACGATACTTTTTATGTAGATAATGTGAATTTGTTGCGTACTCATACATCGCCAGTTCAAATCCGTTATATGAAAGATCATCGACCACCCCTAAAAGTAATTGCGCCTGGGCGTGTATATCGCTGTGACTCTGATGTAACGCATACACCTATGTTTCATCAAGTAGAAGGGCTGTGGGTGGATGATAATGTTAGTTTCTCGGCTTTGAAGGGTGTATTGATAGGCTTTATGCAAAAATTTTTTGAGCGCGAGGATCTGCCGATACGCTTCCGACCTTCGTTTTTTCCGTTTACGGAACCTTCTGCAGAAATGGATATCGGTTGTGTTATGTGTAATGGGAAGGGTTGTCGAGTATGCGGTAATACAGGGTGGCTGGAGGTGCTGGGCTGTGGCATGGTGCATCCAAATGTTTTGAAGCATGGCGGTATAGATAATGAGAAATATACTGCTTTGGCCTTTGGCTTGGGAGTAGAGCGATTGGCGATGCTGCGATATGAGGTAAATGATTTGCGGCTATTTTTTGAAAATGATTTGCGTTTCTTAGAGCAATTTAACTAAATAATTTTTTTCGTTCGTACATATCTTATTTATAGATTATTGCCATGAGATTTTCTGAGAATTGGCTTCGCACACTTGTAAATCCATCCTGTTCGAGTGATGAGCTAGCGCAAGCTCTAACGATGGCAGGTCTAGAAGTGGAGGGTGTGGAAGCTGTAGCGCCATCTTTTGATAAGGTAGTCATAGCCGAAGTAGTATCTATGCAAAAACACCCGAACGCAGATCGACTTAATGTATGTCAGGTAGATGTAGGAATAGCTGACAGCAAGCTGCTTCAAATTGTTTGTGGTGCGCAAAATGTTGATGTTGGAGTAAAAGTGCCTTGTGCTTTAATTGGCGCTCATCTACCTAATTTTGTTATTAAGCAAAGTAAGTTACGTGGTGTAGAGTCTTTTGGCATGTTGTGTTCTGCAAAGGAACTAGGGCTGAGTGAAAATGTGGATGGATTGCTTTTGCTACCTGAAAATGCGCCAAATGGTATGAATTTTAGGGATTTTTATGCGCTTGATGACCAAATTTTTATACTTAAACCTACGCCTAATCGTGCAGACTGCCTGAGTGTATTTGGTGTAGCCCGGGAGGTGGCAGCAATTACTGCTACAGATTTTGTTTTACCAGAAATTAAACCAGCTAAGAGTGAAATTACCGATACTATAACAGTATGCGTAGATAAACCTGAGATGTGCCCACTTTATTGTGGAAGAGTGGTGCGTGAAGTGTCTCTTGATGTCTCCACGCCCCTGTGGATGGTTCATCGATTGGAGCGAGGCAGAATACGCGCCATCAATGTGGTGGTAGATATCCTCAATTACGTAATGCTCGAAATGGGTCAGCCAATGCACGCGTTTGATTTGGCAAAGATTGGGGGTGAGTATTCAGGAAAAATTTGTGTGCGTTATGCAACAACGGGTGAGTGCTTGGAATTGCTAAATGGAGAAAATCTTGAGTTGCAATCGGATATGTTGGTAATTTCTGATGAGACTGAACCCTTAGCATTGGCTGGAATCATGGGTGGAATTCGAAGCAGTGTGCAACTAGAAACAACAGATGTATTTCTGGAAAGCGCATTTTTTACTCCAGAAGTAGTAGGCGGTAAATTATTCCGCTTAGGATTCAGTTCAGATTCTGCGCATCGTTTTGAGCGAGGAGTTAATTTTGCTGGAACACGAGATGCTTTAGAGCGGGCAACTAATTTAATCCTAGATATATGTGGTGGTAAGGCTGGTCCAATTACCGAAGTTAAGAACATATTGCCGAAACGTGGTGTTGTTAAAGTTCGTCTGGAGCGTATAAAACGGTTGCTGGGCATTAGTATGGAAAGCAGGCAAATTTCAGAGATTTTTGAACGCTTGAAATTCGATTTTTTTATTGATGATGAGACATTTCATGTTACCCCTCCACCTTATCGTTTTGATCTAGCGATAGAAGAAGATTTTATTGAGGAAGTGGCGCGCATTTATGGGTATGACCATATTCCTCCCAGTTTGCCTCGCCCAATGATGTCCATGCTTTCAGAGCCTGAAGTAATGGATCTCTCTCCAGCCCGATTAAAACATATTCTGATAAATCGGGATTATCGGGAGGTAATCAACTATGCGTTTGTCGATGCCGATTGGGAATTGGATTTTATGCATAACCTTTCGCCAGTGTTATTGAAAAACCCTATTGCTAATCAGATGAGTGTGATGCGTAGTAGTTTAATTGGTGGGTTAGTTGCTAACTTGCAATTTAATCTTAATCGTAAGCAAGATAGAGTTCGAATATTTGAAATCGGGTGTTGTTTTTTCCATAATGAAGGTAATTATCAGCAAACCGAGAATATTGCGGGTCTTTGTTATGGAGATGCGGCGCCAGAGCAATGGGGGCAGGTTGCCAGAAATATTGATTTCTTTGATGTCAAGATGGATGTTGAATCTCTATTCTGGCCGGAGCAGGTAAAATTTGAGAAATTCTCTCATCCGGCCTTGCATCCAGGGAAGTCAGCGCAAATTTATAAAAATGATGAGGTGGTAGGATGGTTAGGAGAAATGCATCCTCGCCTGCAGAGAAAGTATGATTTGCCCAAGTCTGCGATATTATTCGAGCTACATACTGATTCTTTGTCGCTAAGAGCATTGCCGAGAATTAAGGATCTTTCCAAATTTCCCCCTGTACGGCGTGATATCGCTATTGTCGTAGCTAATCATATAAGCACTCAGATGTTGCTAGAAAGTATGAATGCTGAGAAAGCAGCCATCATTTCTGAAATTCATCTTTTTGATATTTATAGTGGGAGAGGAGTGGAATCTGGCAAGAAGAGTCTTGCCTTTCGTATTCTGTTACAAGATAGTGGAAAAACCTTAGTTGATAAGGAAATAGATGAGGCAATTGTAAAATTAATCAGTATATTAGAGTCCAGATATGATGCTAAGCTACGGGGATAATTTTACAGCAAGTAAGAATATGATATGTGTATTCTATTGGCTTGATTACTGAGGGGCATTCTTAGTACTTTCCCTGTATGGACTTTTTATTGATACTAATATTAATGTCCATCTCTCTGAAGTTTCAAGAGTTTCACTAATCTATCTTTGATAAGAGAATTTTAAGCAGTAAAGTACATGAGTCACATAGATGATATATTTTTTCTTAATAAATTTTGTCTATGGATGTTATCGAGTCTTGTATTTTGTTTACGAGCTAAGATTTGTTCATATAGGTGGGATAAACATGGCGTTAACAAAAGCGGAATTAGCCGATCTGTTGTTTGAGAATGTAGGACTTAATAAGCGTGAAGCAAAAGGAATAGTGGAATCCTTTTATGAGGAATTGCGTATGGCCCTTCAAAAAGGGGAAGGAGTCAAGCTTTCTGGCTTTGGTAATTTTCAATTACGTACCAAACCCCAGCGCCCTGGACGCAATCCCAAAACAGGTGAAGAAATTCCCATCTCAGCGCGTCGTGTAGTTACTTTCCATGCTAGCCAGAAACTTAAATCAATGGTGGAGAAGAATTATCAGGGAAGCCATGAAACCAAATAGTATCTTCCTTTTTATACTAGCAAACGATATTTCATAAGTGGGAAGTAGGTAGATTATATGGAATCAAGTTTTATATCTTGTGGTATTGGGATCAGGAATTTTTGCTAGATCAACGGTTTTTAAGGATATATGGATATCATTTAAAATGAAATGAAGAGGGTATTGGGATTCCTTTCTTGATTTGTTTTGTGAATGATACTAATGTTGGAGTATGTATTTGCTATAATTTAAAGCGTCGGGGCGTAGCGCAGCCTGGTAGCGTACTTGCATGGGGTGCAAGTGGTCGGAGGTTCAAATCCTCTCGCCCCGACCAATTTTGTTTTACAGTATATAATGAGCTTATTACTTAAATAGATCATGTAGTGTATTTTCATGGAACTAGGTTTTAATTTAATTAGCTAGCAAATTTGAATCTTTTATAAGAAATAATTGGCAATCAGATTCAAATATAATATTTTGACTTCTCGTTAATTTCCAGAAAACTAATTCAAATGCGCATATTGCTCAGTAATGATGATGGGTACTTTGCGCCAGGTCTTGCATGTCTCGCAAAAACCCTTTCTGGTATAGCTGATATAATCGTAGTAGCCCCAGAACGTGATCGCAGTGGTGCGAGTAACTCTTTAACACTTGATCGCCCGCTTAGTTTGCACAAGTCACATAATGGTTTTTATTATGTTAATGGAACGCCAACAGATTGTGTCCATCTGGCAGTAACCGGTATGCTTGATAACTTACCGGATATGATCATCTCAGGCATTAATGATGGCGCTAACATGGGAGATGACACAATTTATTCTGGCACTGTTGCGGCTGCTACCGAAGGGTTTCTCCTTGGCATACCCTCAATTGCTGTATCTCTCGTGAGTGTTTCTGATGGTAATTTCTCGACTGCAGCGCATGTTACATTGAATATAGTGAAGCGATTCATGGAGAAGAAATTTCATGTACCTATTCTGCTAAATGTCAATGTGCCTGATATCCCCCAGGAGCAGTTGCAAGGAATGGAAGTAACGCGTCTCGGGCGTCGCCACAAGGCTGAAGCAGTAATTAAGTCGCTCAGTCCACGAGGACAGACTGTTTATTGGATAGGTGCCGCAGGTGCTGCACAAGATGCTGGAGAGGGAACAGATTTTTTCTCGGTTCAGAATAACCGTGTTTCAGTGACTCCATTGCAAATAGATCTCACTCGATATGATCAAACGGGGTACCTAAAAGATTGGCTGGAGTTATCTTGCTAACTCTGTATTTTGGAAAAAATATGACGGGAGATATTGATTTGTGAGCGTACGTCATTCAGGGATTGGCATGACATCACAGCGAACACGGATGCGAATGGTTGAGCGTTTGCGTGGACAGGGTATCATGGATGAAAGAGTATTGACTGTAATGAGCGCTGTCCCTCGGCATCTTTTTGTTGAAGAGGCGTTAGCATCCAGAGCTTATGATGATGTGGCATTACCAATTAATTTTGGTCAAACAATTTCAAGTCCTTGGACTGTAGCAAGAATGACCGAGCTTCTCCGTGCGAATTCAAATCTAGGCAAAGTGCTTGAAATAGGTACCGGATGCGGATACCAGACTGCAGTGCTAGCTCAGCTTGCACAAGAAGTATATTCAATTGAACGTATTGGGCCATTGCTTACGCGTACACGTATACGTTTGCGTGAGCTGAGAATTAACAATGCTTACTTGAAACATGCGGATGGATTGCTTGGTTTTCCCGAGGCAGGACCATTTGACGGCATCATGATGACAGCTGTTACGACTCAGATACCAGAATCACTGCTAGAGCAATTGATGATAGGGGGTAGAATAGTTTATCCAAAAGGAAGTCGAAGGCAGAATCTGTGTGTGATAGAACATACTCACCAGGGGTTTATTGAGACTATACTGGATGAAGTGAAGTTTGTTCCAATTTTATCTGGTGTCATAAGTAAATAAGCGGTAGAGGAGGAAAATAGAGATGTCGGAAATTATGATTGAGAAAGCCAGTTTAGGAATTTATAGAGTTATCATTATGGCTATCTTAGTAGTAAGGTCGAAGCTGTTTTCTATTTTATCTGGCTTATTGCTTTTTTTTTCTTGCATTTTAATGATTGGTTGTGTTGCGCCATATCCAGCTCCAGTAGTTGAGTCGCAAAGGAAGTTAAATCAAGCAATAGATAAAGCGGCAAACAAGCAAAAAATCTATGTTGTTCAAAGAGGAGATACGCTCTATGGAGTTGCGCTCAAACATGGTATTGATTATAGGGAATTGGCACAGTGGAACGGGATAGTGGATCCAAATGCACTTAGGATTGGTCAAGAAATTGATTTGTCCGTCCCCTCTAAGCAGAAACCATCTTCTCAACAGGCTCAGGTAATAACTGAGCAGGCGAGCACAGCGCAACCGGCTCTGTTTCCAATTCCTCAGCCAATCTTACCTTCCGAGGTTAAAGAATTGCCAGCATCAATTCCTCAATCTAAGGTAGAAGGCTCTGCTAATTTACTAGTAACAGAACCGACGGGTGTTAAATTACCGTATTCTGAATCGGCTGTAGCTCAATTACGAAATTCAGCTAATATATCCACTAATACAACACCAGCCAATGCAGAAACTGTGGTAATGGCTCCGGTCACTCAAAAAGCTATTGAAAATGAAAGTATTCCTAAAAATGTTCCCCAAAAATCAGAGAGCAAAAATAATAGTAATATCAAGTGGAGCTGGCCAACAAACGGGCAGATACTGAGCAGATACACTGAAAAATCTAAAGGCATAAGTATTTCTGGTAAACCTGGCCAATCAATATTAGCATCTGCGGATGGGACAGTAGCTTATAGTGGTAGTGGATTACGCGGTTATGGCAAATTGATTATTATTAAGCATAATGATACTTACCTGAGTGCTTATGGGCACAATAGCAAGATTCTGGTTCGTGAAAACGAAATTGTAGCGAAGGGTCAGAAAATAGCAGAGATGGGGGAGGGGAATAATAGCACTGCGAAGCTTCATTTTGAAATTAGAGAGCGAGGAAAACCTGTTGATCCTCTTAAGTTCCTACCCAATTGATGGAAATTATACCGAGTCATTTTTGTAAAATTCATTTCATTGTGAATGGAACGATGGTAACAATCAGTGAGCTCACGGAGTTTTGATTGACAATCTAATGATACGATATAGAGCCAGCAAAATAGATGTAAGAAAGAGAGTCCTGAAGCTGCTAGTACATGCGTCCGGCATGCAGTTATATTGCGGGCGCCATTATAGTTGAATAATCCCAGACTCTCCATTAGAACCGGTAATCTCAATCTAATCAATAGATTACGCTAATGGCCATTATCTTATTTTCTTCAGTTGAACCTGTAGAAACATCCGTAAACATAGTACTGTAAAGGTTTTGCGGTTGGGTGAAGGAGTCACCCAATGGGTGAAAAGGATTTTGATGAAAAAGCAGTAGTCAAGTCGTTGAACAGCGCTGTGCAGGAGATGGAGCGAGCTGCACAGGAGTTGTATTTTTCGACCCCTGGTGGTCGGTTTCATGTATGCCGGGACGAAAACGGAAGCACCACAGCCTTGTGTCAGCTGGCATTTTTCTGCTAAGTTCCTGGAAGTGACTGGTTTATTTGCCTGTTGGGTCGATGGGTATCCGCTTACTTAGAGCTTACTCAGAGAGTATTTCTCATAATCGTTTAAAATTTTTAATTTATAACAAATTGTTTTATAAAGAATATTATTTATAACAATATGTGGTTTAATAAAATTAATCGAACATAAGTGAGCTTGGGTTCAAATCAAATGCAAGGGTTTCTGCATAATTTATTCAAAAACCTTGCACTTAGATATTGATTCTTTATGCTATTTAAGCGTAAAAACAATTACTTATATTTTATGAGTAAGCTCTACTTACACAAGTTCTGATCCGCCTGCTGTGATTGATTTACTGGTCACCTGGCTGCTTCCATTCTTGATGGGCAGTGACGTTATGCACACATAGCCGGGCTACGAGGAGACGAAGTTGTACCTGAAATACTCGGCATGGGCAAGGTCATGAATGATGAGAGCTTATATCGTGCACTGAGTGCGCTTGCGCCAGTTTGCCCAGGCGTTGTGATGAAGCGCAACGCGCTGCCTGATAGAGCCGGTGATAAAGAGCACGACCTGGATGGATACAGCGCTCAGTGAGTGTATTTGTGAGGTCCTGAATACCCGCCTGGATTCTTGATGCTGATACCAGCATCAAGCTGTTATACGGTCATTAAGCAGGTGCTGAGATCGACTGGAATCCCGGGAAGCCACGCGACCAGGCCACACCCCTGCATACTTTACTTAACCAGCAGTGTTTGTCTGGTGCTTGATGTCGAAGTGCAAAGCGGTAAATCCCATGCCGCCAAACATAGCCTGCCCCGTCTGCGGCAGCTGATCGAAGGGCTCGTTCCTGAAAAGCATCCCACACTGGTGCGTGGCGACAATGCTTTTGGCAATGAAGGGGGATGGCTGAAATGGAAGAGATTGATCAACATTTTATCTATTTAAGCTTCACCAGACTGCTCGATCAGGCGTTTGATCGAGCGGAAATGGCAGCAAAACGATTGACAGAGTGTGGGGCAAGGCTTTGACGCAGTATAGCAAAGCTCAAATAAATTGATTACAACCCACAGATGACTTATCCGTCTTC
>CAZKPL010000071.1:0-13089 GCA_964554625.1 uncultured Nitrosomonas sp.
TCGATGCGGATACTTTTTTCGGCTGGACGGTATACGATCTGTTGCCAAAACTCCCGCCAGCATCAGTTGTGGTCATGGATAACGCGACCTTTCACAAAAGGCAGGATATTCAAAATGCAATCACACAAGCCAAAGCAATCAGAAAACAACAAAACCAAACCGTTGAGCAACTCTTTAAAATTGAATCATCTTATATGACGTAGGCTATATAACTTAATTGCTCGCAAGTGGTTATAGCAAAATTTGGCTTGAAAGGCAAAAAAGGATCTGAAGCCAATACTTTTTGGTGCCAAATGAACACAAACTTTTGAATTTCTGATCGTTTGTCAATGTGTTTGACACGTCACCCGCTTTCCAGTACTTTCATTTTTAATGGAATAGTGTTTATTTTTCTTATAAGCTGCGCGCCGGCATGAAGAATTTGTAGACATCTTCAAGAAGGCACGCCCGCTTTGAAACAAGCAGTCACGCTCAGGAGGAGAACGATAATGCAACTAGGTATGATCGGTCTTGGACGAATGGGTGCCAATATGGTACGGCGCCTGATCAATGGCGGCCACGAGTGCGTAGTATTCGACGTATCGCCGGAAGCGGTGAATGAACTGGTGAAGGAGAAAGCCGTTGGCGCCAAGTCAATGGCCGATCTTGTGAACAAGCTCGCGAAGCCGCGGGTGGTGTGGCTGATGGTTCCTGCGGCGGTGGTAGACAAGACGATCGCAGATCTGCTGCCGTCGCTGGATCCGGACGATATTCTGATCGATGGCGGCAATTCCCATTACGTCGATGATATTCGCCGCGCAAAAGAACTTTCCGCCAAACGCATCCACTACGTGGATGTGGGTACGAGCGGCGGGGTTTGGGGCCTGGAGCGCGGATACTGCATGATGATCGGCGGCGAGTCCAAGGTGGTCAAGCACCTTGATCCGATCTTTGCCTGCTTGGCGCCCGGCCGAGGAAACGACATCCCGCGCACGCCCGGCCGCGAGAAAATCGGCGGTACGGCGGAACAGGGATACCTGCACTGCGGGCCGAACGGGGGCGGGCATTTCGTCAAGATGGTCCACAACGGCATCGAGTACGGCCTAATGGCTGCGTATGCCGAGGGGCTGGGAGTCCTGCGCGAGGCCAACATCGGCAAACAAGAGCACATGGTCGATGCCGAGACGACGCCGCTGCGCGACCCCGAGCATTATCAATATGACTTCAATCTGCGTGATATTGCCGAAGTGTGGCGGCGTGGCAGCGTCATTGCTTCGTGGCTGCTCGACCTGACAGCGGCAGCGCTGGTCGAAGATGCCGATCTGAAGCAATTCTCCGGGCGGGTGTCCGATTCCGGCGAAGGACGCTGGACGATTAAGGCGGCAATTGACGAAGCCGTGCCGGTGCCGGTGCTCTCCACCGCACTCTATCAACGCTTCAGTTCGCGTGGCGAGGCGGATTATCAGGACAGATTGCTCTCGGCGATGCGCCTCCAATTCGGCGGCCACCTGGAGAAACCAGAGAAGTGAGGCGCCGGTCATGAGCAGCCTCCGTTCCGATGCGCTGGTCTTCTTCGGTGCAACGGGTGACCTGGCCTACAAGAAGATCTTCCCGTCATTGCAAGCGATGGCGAAGCGCGGCAACCTGAACGTGCCGGTGATTGGCGTGGCCAAGTCCGGGTGGACGCTGGAGCAGTTGCGTGCACGTGCCCGGGAAAGTATCGAGAAGCACTTCGGTCATGATGCCGCAGCTTTCGACACGCTGTCGGGGTTGTTGCGCTACGTAGACGGCGACTACAACGATGCGGCCACCTACCAGGCCATCCGCAAAGAGCTGGGGGCGGCATTACGACCGGTACACTACCTCGCCATTCCGCCAGCGCTCTTCGGAACAGTGGTCGAACAACTCGCCAGGGCCGGCTGCACCAATGAAGCGCGCGTCGTCGTGGAGAAACCGTTTGGGAGAGACCTGCCGTCCGCACAGGCGCTCAACCACATTCTGCGGAAGACGTTTACCGAAGAAGCGATCTTCCGCATCGACCACTATCTGGGCAAGCGGCCGGTGCACAACATGGTGTTCTTCCGATTCGCGAACGCGCTGTTAGAGGCGTTCTGGAACCGGACCCACATCGAGAGCGTGCAGATCACCTTGGCAGAGAGCTTCGGAGTCCAGGGCCGGGGTGCATTCTACGACCAGGTCGGCACCATCCGCGATGTAGTGCAAAATCACCTCTTCCAGGTGTTGACCAATCTGGCGATGGAACCGCCGGTACGCCCCGACAGCGAGTCGATGCGCGACGAGAAGGTGAAGGTGTTGAAGGCCATTCCACCGATTGAAGCAAGGAACCTGGTTTGCGGGCAGTTCCGTGGGTACCGCACGGAGGCCGGCGTGGCGCCGGATTCACAGGTCGAGACGTTCGCGGCCCTGCGTCTTGAGATCAATTCGTGGCGCTGGCAAGGCGTGCCGTTCTACATCCGCGCGGGCAAATCGTTGCCCGTAACGTGCACGGAGGTCCTGGTGCGCTTGCGCCGACCACCGACAGTCTTTCCGACCTGTGATCCACAGGGAAACTACTTCCGTTTCCGTGTCAGTCCCGACATCACCGGCGCCTTCGGCCTGACGGTGAACGACCCGGAAGAGAAGATGGCTGGTCAGCAAATCGAGTTGCTGGCGAGCCGTCGCCCCGGTGTCGAGCAGGTGGATGCCTACGAGCGCCTGCTCGACGACGCCATGCAAGGCGATGCCACGTTGTTTGCGCGCGAGGACTACGTGGAAGAGGCGTGGCGCATCATCGACCCGGTCCTGAAGGCGACCACGCCGGTGTACGAATACGAGCCGGGAACCTGGGGACCGGCAGAGGTCGATTGGCGCGTCACGCCACCCGGGGGGTGGCAGAACCCGGTAGTCACCGGCTGAGGAAAGAAGCTCGACCAGAAAGGAAAAAAATAATCTAAATCCGGAAATTTTTGCTGCCAGTAAACACAAGTTATTGAATTTTTGATCGTTTACCAATGCGTTTGACACGCCATCCGCTTTCTTATACTTTCATTTTCTATGAACAAGCGTTTTTATTTTGCCTGTAAGCTGCTTACCTCAGAGAGGACGATGCTCCCATGCATCCAGCCCTCCAGTCTTTGAAGGCCCGGTTTGCCGAAATCGATGACCTGCGACGGGCAGGTTCCGTGCTCCATTGGGATATGTCCACCCACATGCCTCAGGACGGAACAGCATCACGCGGCCGCATGATCGCCACGGTCGAAAAGGTCGCTCACGAAAAACTGATCGACCCGGTTGTGGCCGCGCTCCTGGAGACCGCATCGGGACTGCCAGATGCGACGTTGTCCGCAGACGACCGGGCGTTCCTGCGCTTGGCCCGTCGGCAGTTTACCCGGGCGTCGAAAATCCCTGCCACTTTCAAGGCTGAATTTCTTCAGCACATGGCCGAGACTTACGACGTTTGGGTGCACGCACGGAAAGCGAATGATTTCAATGCCGTGGCGCCGTTTCTGGAAAAGACCGTCACGTACTCGCGGGCCATCTCGGACTTCTTCAACTCCGGTGAAGCCACATGGGCTCATCCCATGGACCCGCATATCGAAGACGCGGATCCCGGCATGACTACCGCGGGTCTCAAGACGCTTTTTGCCGATCTTCGACGGGATCTCGTGCCATTGGTTCGGGAGTTGTCATCTCGCGACAGACCGCGAACCGATTTTTTGTCACGGATCTACCCTAAGTCCCGGCAATTGGAGTTTTTGAATTGGCTGGCCAAGAGTATCGGCTATGACTTCAATCGCGGGCGCCAGGATCTCACCCATCACCCGTTCATGACAAAGCTTGGAGCCGGGGACGTCCGCATCACGACCCGGATCGATGAGACGAATCTCTGTGACGGCATTTTCAGCACCATACATGAGTCAGGGCATGCCTTTTACGAACTGGGACTTTCGCCAAGCCTGGACGGAACCATTCTGGGTCACGGCGCTTCCGCCGGAATTCACGAGAGCCAAAGCCGACTGTGGGAAAACCTCGTGGGTCGGTCGCGCGAATTCTGGACCTATTTTTATCCCCACCTGCAGGCCCATTTTTCCGATACGCTGTGGGACGTTTCGCTGGATGAATTCTGTCGCGGCATCAACCGCGTGGAACCTTCGTTGATTCGAACTGACGCTGATGAAGTGACCTACAATCTGCACGTCATGATTCGCTTCGACATCGAATCGCAGCTTTTGGACGGCTCGCTTAAGGTGAAGGATTTGCCCTCCGCGTGGAACGACCGGTACGAGTCCGATCTTGGCGTGCGCCCCCCGTCCGACGCCCAGGGTTGCCTTCAGGATGTGCATTGGTATTACGGAAGCGTCGGCGGCATGTTCCAGGGTTATACAATTGGAAATCTCTTTAGCGCGCAGTGCTACGATGCTGCCCTTAGGGCCCATCCGGAAATTCCAGAAGAGATGACGCATGGAAATTTCAGCACGCTGCATTCGTGGCTGAAGGAAAACATCTATCAGCATGGCTCAAGTCTTTTCCCGCAGGAGCTGATCCGGCGTGCGACCAGCCAAGACCTGTCGCCAAGGCACTTTCTCGCGTATTTGAAACAGAAATATCTATAGAGACTTGTGCCAAGGGGAGCGACGGACGCACTCTGTCATCCCCCATAAGAGACGACAGGACACACGGAATGCCATACAAAACGCTGGACATGCCCCTGAATGCCTGCTCGCTCACTTTCCTGCTTTTTGTAACAGCGCCGATTTTTTTAATCTGTATCCGATCACTAACCGATTATCATTTTTTCTGTTCAGTGCGTTTTCCATAGGCATCTTCTGAGCTGTATGTTTCTACTGACCCCCTGATAATCTCAGCTAGACGCCTGACCCCTGGGCCAACAAAATCCGGATTGGCCAAGATCATGTATAGCGGAACTTCACGTATTCCGCCTTCCCGCAAAGGAAGAGGCTTAAGAAAACCTGTCTTCAATTCCTCCCTGATATGCTCTTCTGGTAACCAGGCAAAGCCAAACCCCATGGAGACCGCTTGGATGGAGGTAGCCACCTGGCTTACCGTCCAGCGCTGATCGACTTCGACAGATACTGCGCGTCGGTCGCGCTTGCTGCCCGAGTCCCTGACCACCACATGCCGATAGGCTCGCAAATCCCGATGAGTCAGCTCTCGGTCATATCGATGCAAGGGATGATCGGCGTGCGCGACAGCGATTATCCGTATTCGCATCAGCAGATCGCCTAAAAAGCCTGGCGGCAATTGAGGCGAGATCGCCAAATCGGCCTCTCCCTTAAGCAGGGTATCAGCAGTACCCCCCAGTACTGACTCAGTCAATTCGACGCGTGTCCGAGGACTTTCCTGGCCGAAGTGGTCCAGGCAGGCCAAGAGGAGTCGTGACGGAAAAAGAATTTCGGCTGCAATATGAATTTCCGCTTCCCAGCCTGCTGATAAGGTGCGTGCTGCCTGCTCCAGATTGTTTGCTTCGTCCACCAGGATCAACGCCCGCCGGTAAAGCATCTCCCCTGTAGGCGTAAGTATGGCTTTGCGCCCTTGAATCTCGAACACTTTCACTTCAAGCAGCGATTCGATTCTTCGCACTGCATAGGTGACGGCCGACTGGCTTTTGTGCAGGAATGCTGCTGCTTGGGCGTAGCCGCCAGATTCCACCACGGCTATGAGGGATCGCCATTGCTCAAGCGTAATATGAGGCGCCATAGAATCAATCTAAAAATTAGATAAAAAGAAGTAAGATATTATACTTTTTTATCTAATTAATTGAGTGTTTAATATCACTATATTCAGTAACGGAGGAAAAACATGAAAACCTTGCTACAAATTAACTCAAGTATTTTCTCGTCCCGAGGACAATCCAGCCAACTCGCCGATCAGTTTGTTGCCGCATGGCAGGCAAATTATCCGGATGCGCAGGTGCTTGTTCGCGACCTGGCACAGGACCCTTTGCCACACCTGGACGCACAACAGGTCATGGCATTTTTTGCACGGTCTGAGGCCCGGACCCCGGAGCAACAGGCGTTTGTGGCGGAGTCGGATGCCCTGATCGATGAACTCAGGCAGGCCGAAAGGATTGTCATCGGCCTGCCGATGTATAACTTTGGCATTCCTTCAACGCTCAAGGACCAGTGATGTCTCAAGGCTGGTCGTTCAGCCAGGCTTTACCCGATCAAGTCAACGGATACACCTATTTGCATCAACTTTACACCGCTGCCAATCCAGAATATAGCGGGAGAGCCACCATTCCGGTGCTGCGGGATACGGCAACGCACACCATTGTCAACAACGAAACCGCCTACGAGCGTGCGTTCAATCAGCTTTTCGCTGCGCTGGATTGGGTCGAGATGCGGCTTGCAAGTCAACCCTGCCTGATAGGTGATATGCCCACGGAAGCTGATTGGCGGTTATTCACGACGCTGGTGCACTTTGATGCAGTGTATTACAGCCATTTTAAGTGCAATCGCAACCAAATCGGAGATTTTCCCCACTTGTCTCGATACCTTAGGGTGCTTTACCAATCACCAGGTATTGCAGACACCGTAAATATTGACCACATCAAGCGACACTACTATATGAGTCATCCGCATATCAATCCAAGTAGAATCGTCCCTCTCGGTCCCAAACTGGGTTTTCTATGACTTGCCTTTGATTAATCTAAATCACTGCTGCCCAAAATAATCAGAGCAAGATGGCTGCTCCTTGAACTGATGGGATTTTTAGACAGATCATGAGGATCGAGCGATGTGACCAAAGATTGATTGAACCAGGTCGACTCTGGCCGCGCCAATCAATGGCCTGTATAAGACAGAAGCCATACGGTATCGCGGCCCTTGGCGCAATATCCAGTGGAATTCGCCGCCTAGCGCGGGGTTGAGTGGTTCAACAATGGCCGGTTACCAGGAGCTATAGGCAAGATTCCGTCGACGGAATTTGAATGAGCGCCTTATCGTCAGCCGAAGGGATTAGTTAATGCAGTCTGATCCAGGCTGGATAGTCTCCGAAATACCTGGGGTGATTCAACTTTTTTGGGTATTCTTTAATATGTTGTTATTTGGATATTGAGCCCCCAAGACAGGGTGGAGAATCCCTCGATGCTCCATTTTTTTCAAACCATTCTTCGATAGTCATTGTGTGCAGAACAAGGGCATGAATAGAATGAGCAAGCTCATCAGTCAGGATGCTGTTAACCATTCGGTGACGCGCTAGGCGTGTTTTTCCATTAAACTCATCAGAAACGATAGTCACTTTGAAATGAGATTCGGATCCCGCTGATACATTGTGTTTGTGACTTTCGTTGATTACTTCCAGAAATTGTGGTTGCAATGATTGCAGTTTGGTCTCAATTAAATTTTTTATTTTCATAATAAAGCTATTTTAATATCGCCCATATTGTCTCCTAGGAGATTGTCTGAGAATGCGCTTGTAGATTGAATGAGAGATCCCTTCACGAGAGAGGTTTTAAATTTTACCGGCAATATTTGAAAGCAATGATCATACCGCTACTATTAAATGAATTTTAACAAAGTTACATCATAACATATTGTTTGTATTGACATGATTGAAATCCGGGGGTGTTTATTTGCTACGCTATTCCCGGACAACTCCTAGAACCCGCGCTTTTGGATTCTCAGCAACGGGTTTGACTAAATATCCGGCTTTACGTATATTTCAGGCGAACAGAGAAGTGTTTGACTCTCATATAAGTTTCTGATCTTAATGTATAAATCATGACAGCTAGGCAGCACGTGCAGCATTTACTGGACTTCATCGACAAGAGTCCAAGCCCATGGCATGCGATTGCCTTGGTCGAAACGATGATCAAGCCATTTCAGTTTATCCGGCTCGACGAAACGGCCAAATGGCCATTGCAAGCAGGCAAGCGCTATTACGTGGTGCGCGACGATTCATCGATCGTACTGTTCGTGCTGGGACACAAAGCACCTGCCGAATCGGGCTTCAAGATCGTCGGGGCGCATACCGATTCACCGGGATTGCGGATCAGGCCAAACGCCGCAACCGCGAGTGATGGCATCGCGCGGCTCGGGGTCGAGATTTATGGCGGACCGATCCTTGCGACCTTTACCGACCGCGACCTGAGTCTGGCCGGGCGGGTGAGCTATATCGATGAGCAGGAACATGTTACCCACAAACTGGTACGTTTCGATCAACCGCTGCTACGCTTGCCGAATCTCGCGATACACATGAACCGAGGCGTCAATGAAGACGGCTTGAAGCTGCATAAACAAAACGAATTACCGCTGCTGCTCGCGCAATTGGCCAGCGACCAGCTGCCGCAGCCTTATTTCTTGGCGTTACTGAAGGAGGCAGCAAGCATCGGCGCCTCGCAAATACTGTCGTGGGATCTGGCGGCCTATGACACCCAGAAAGGGGCGTTCTGGGGGGCAAATCAGGAATTTTACGCAAACAGCCAGATCGATAACCTCGCCTCCTGCCACGCCGGATTGCAAGCTTTGCTGGACGATACCGTGCTCAATCACGCCGAAAGCACGCTGGTGTGCGCGTTTTTCGATCATGAAGAAATCGGCAGTGAAAGTCATATCGGTGCGGCCGGCAGTTTTTTAAGCGATGTATTGCAGCGGATTTGCATCGCGACGTCGTCGGATCGCGAGGACACTGCGCGTGCACTGTCTCAAAGCTTCTTGATCAGCGCAGACATGGCGCATGCCTATCATCCCAACTTCCCCTCGGCTTATGATGCGGATCATAAAGTGTTCGTGAACAAAGGGCCGGTGATCAAATCCAATGCGAACCGCCGCTACAGCTCCGAAAGCCTCTCCACCGCGTGCTTCATTCATTGGTGTGAACAAGCCGGTATTCCCTATCAACGCTACTCACACCGCTCAGATCTACCCTGCGGCAGCACGATCGGACCGATCGCCTCGGCCAAGCTCGGCGTCCGCAGTGTCGATATCGGCTGCCCGATGTGGGCGATGCACAGCATCCGGGAAAGCGCTGGCGTGCAGGATCATGAGTATATGATCAAGGTGCTGAAGCGATTTTTTATCGATTGAGCGCCGCAAACCGTTTCTCCTGCCCGCTCCCGTAACTATTCACAAGCAGGTCCGTACGCGTTGCACACTCAGGGCGCAATCCCATTGTACCGTATGTGTTGCAGCTCGCGCTGTTTGACAAACCTGGCGTGCAGAAAATTTCGTCATCGTAGTTCGCTGTACCGATGGCGTTCTGAAGTTCAGGAACGATAAAGTCACGAAGACTCAGTACCTCAATCTTGAACGAACCGGCCAGATGCGTCGACGTGTGAGGCACCTGAATTGGTTTCACGTTGTTGTGGTTCCTGACGACCCAGCAAATCCATACTCGCTGGACGTTCTTCGAAGCGAAACCACCCGTATACGTCGCCTGAATTTGCGACCATCCAGAACGTTTGATCTCCCCGTTAAATTCACCCCTTAATCTCTTCTAATGGAGAATCTGGGTTCAATCCAATTTTTGGAAACCAGCATTGCTTTGCGATTCGACTTGTCACAGCAAAACATCCTGTAACCACTTGCTGATATCGACCAACTCCTCAGTACATACAGAATGTTCCATTGGATACTCATGCCATCTGACCTGGTAGCCAGCTTCCAGTAACTGCTGTCTGGAAGCTTTTGCCTGGCGGATTGGGATGATGGGATCATAGCTTCCATGACCCATGAATATGGAGGTAGATGCATTAGCGGCATGTGCTTCCTTTGCAAGGGTATGCGTTAGCGGCAGATAGCTTGATAATGCCATGATCCCCGCTAATTTCTCTGGATGGCGAAGACCAACCTGCAAAGCCATGACGCCGCCTTGGGAAAATCCGGCCAGCACCATATTTTCGGAGGGAATTCCGCGCTGATTCTCCCGTTTAATCATTGCCATGATCGCCTGCTGGGAGCTGCGAATCCCCGCTTCATCCTCATGATGATTCAGGTTGATATTTTTGATGTCGTACCACGCACGCATGACAAGCCCTCCATTGATGCTTACTGATTGTTCGGGTGCATGAGGGAAGATAAAACGTATAGTGATTTCGGGTGGCAATTCAAGTTCTTGTATAATAGGCACAAAATCGTTACCATCAGCGCCGAGGCCATGCATCCACAAAATAGTATGAGTTGGATGGGCGCCTGATTCTATTTCAATTGCAGGTAGAAAATCTGATGAAAGGATAGACATGGTCGAGGCTGGATTGACTTGATTAGACAATAGGATTAGATTTGCAGAAATTTTATACTGGATACAGGAGATGTGCATGAAACGCAGAGATTTTATCAAACTGATCGGTGCAGGTGCTACCTTGCTTCCCACTGCGCCATCAATTTTTGCGCAAACCACGGGCCCTACCAAATGGCGCAGTTATCGCCTGTCATATCAAGTGACTTTGCCTAAAACGGGCAAAAATGCACGTCTCTGGCTGCCACTGCCGGATACCAACGATACGCTATATCAGTTTACACAAGGAAGTGTATGGAGTGGTAGTGCAAAATCGGCCAAGTTTTACACGCTTCCTCAAACGGATTTTCCAGCTTTCCATGCTGAATGGAATGGCGATGGTGAGCGTCAAGTCACGGTGAGCAGCATCGTCAAGACCGCTGACCGGCAAGTTGACCTGCATTCTTATCATGCGCCTGCCAAAGCGGTAATTCCTGACAATATCAAACGTTTCCTGCAATCAACTCAACAAATACCATTGGATGGTGTTTTGCGTCAAACAGCTTCTTCAATTATCAAAGACAGCGATAAGAGTCATCCTTTGCAGAAAGCCCGGATTATTTACGATTGGGTGATCGATCATGCAAATTATGATAAGGGTGTGCGTGGCAGAGGAAAGGGTGATGTCAAGTTAGTGCTGGCGAATGAAAGCCTGAGTGGAAAGTGTGCGGACATTAATGCGCTTTTCGTCGGATTGGCACGCGCTTCAGGCATTCCTGCACGACACCAGTATGGCATACGGATAAACGAATCGGCTCTGAACAAGAATTTAGGTAAGTTTGGCGATATCAGTACAGCTCAACACTGTCGTGCAGAGTTTTATCTTGCTGGTCTTGGTTGGGTGCCAGCTGATCCGGCTGATGTATGTGAGGTCATCGCATTGGAAGGATTGCCTCGCAATCACGATCAGGTCAACGCTTTGAGGGAGAAATTATTTGGTGCCTGGGAAATGAACTGGGTGGCCTTCAATCATGGTGAAAATATCACCCTAGGTCAGAATAGTCATGCAGGCAAGGTACCGTTTTTCTTGTACCCACACGCTGAGATAGATGGACAGCAACTGGATAGCCTCGATCCGCAGGCATTTTCTTACAAGATTATTTCGGCGGCGCTTGTTGGCACCGGCGCCAAGTTGTGAGATCAATAAATAATTGATTCTTGCCGCCAAACTTATACTTTGAATTCGTATGAATATACAGTGTATTAGTAAGGCGGCATTGCGAGCATACGTATATAAACCTGCGCTAGCGCTCTAGCTTGTCTCGTTTGTCTACAACTTTCGCCCATTCATCTGCATCTGCTAGCGCATCTTTTTTCTCGATGATAGGTTTCCAGATCTTGGATAATTCTTCATTGATTGCAATAAAACCGCGTTGGTTTTCAGGAACATCGTCTTCAGCATAAATCGCTTCTACTGGACACTCCGCTACACACAATGTGCAGTCGATACATTCATCCGGGTCAATTACCAGGAAATTAGGTCCTTCGCGGAAGCAATCTACGGGGCATACATCAACACAATCGGTATATTTACATTTGATACAACTTTCAGTTACTACATAAGTCATGATGGAATTCCTTGCGTGGTGCCTATAAGAATCAGAATTTTGAATTTTATCAGAAATTAAGGGTGCTCTACTACTCTATCAGCAGCCTTCTAATCAAGAAAATCAAAGTAAGGCTATAAAAATACATTACCTTAATGCTTCAAAAGTAAATCCCCCAGTAATTTCCAATATAGATGGCCATTAAATTTGCTCATGCTTATTCATGTCCATTCTGTGCTAAATTTAGAAAATTACTGAATTGAATGAATTATATGCGACACATCATGGCGAGCCGCTGGCAGAAGGCACGATGTGCTTTGCAGAAACTTTTTGAATAATAAAAATTACCTACTATGAAACTTGTTACCTGGAATGTTAATTCACTGAAGGTTCGCCTTCCGCAGGTCATTAATTGGCTAGAGATCAATCAACCAGATGTATTATGCTTGCAGGAAACCAAGCTGCAGGATGAATTCTTCCCGGCCGCTGAAATCGCGGCGATCGGCTATCAATCCATTTATACCGGACAGAAAACGTTTAATGGTGTCGCGCTGTTGAGCAAGCAAAACGGAATTGATGCTGTCAAAGCTATTCCCAATTTGGATGACTTGCAGAAGCGAATCATTGCTGCAACCTATGGAGATATACGCGTGATCTGTGCCTATGTGCCCAATGGGGAAAGTACTGAATCGGACAAATATCAATATAAATTAAAGTGGCTGGCAGCATTGAATCAATGGCTCAGCAAGGAATTGGAGCGGTATCCGCGATTAGCTCTGCTTGGAGATTTCAACATTGCTCCGGAAGACCAGGATGTGCACGATCCTGACTTGTGGAAAGATCAAGTGCTTTGCAGCGAGCCCGAGAGAAATGCCTTTCGGGAATTATTGGATCTTGGTCTCGTTGACAGCTTTCGTTTATTTGATCAGCCGGAGAAGTCGTATACCTGGTGGGATTACCGCATGCTCGCTTTTCGCCGAAACAGAGGACTGAGAATTGACCATATTATGCTCAGCAATGAGCTGGCCAGCATCTGTAAAAGCTGTACCATAGATAAGGAGCCCAGAAAGCTGGAACGGCCATCTGATCACACGCCTGTTATGGTTGAAATTACCAGCAACCTGAATCAACCTTAGTCTGCAACTGCCCGGACAGCTCAGTAATCGCAGATCTGAATGAGTGTATGTTGGAGAATTGTTGTTTCGATCACCTCAATTTCACCCGATTTCAAACCTATTCAGGTTCTATCTATCCAGGATTTATGATTAACCGAGTAGAAATGAACTCGTCATTGACGCAAATGTAGACGCGTAATAAACTCCGTACC
>CAZKPL010000072.1:0-12895 GCA_964554625.1 uncultured Nitrosomonas sp.
TATGAATCACTACACCATTCCTTCTCAAGACTTCCCTATTAATCAAAATCTTGCGTGATTATCACGGGAATTTATGAAATATTCGGGCTAGAAGGTCAGCGGGGGATAGTGTACAAGAAATGGCGCTATCTAAGGATGAAATAGCTGCTAAAGGACTGGATAAGGAGCGCGATCGAATCATGGGATTTTTCCAGCCTGAATCAGAAAGGCTTTTTTTGGATCGCTTATCAGGTTTGACAGTCTATTGATTTATCAGTACATTTTTTCGGAATGGTTTTGGCATAAGCGTTCATAGAGAGGGCACTCTGGCAATGGCGCTTTATCTAACCATTGCACTGGCTCAGATTTAATCCGGCAGCGCACATCCAGGAATTTGTCGCTATGACCCATAGACTTCAACCCGACACTCAAAAGGAGAATGATCTTGAACTATAAATCAGGCAGTAATGCGATTGGTACCGGTGAGCGGATTATTCCAGGCGCCAACGGATGGGTGGTACTGGCGATATTGCTGTCGTTACTTCTGTTTGCGGCCTTTCTTGTGGTTACGCCGGGCGGTCCTGCCAAGCTGATCGTGGGGGCGTTGTTGCTGGCAGGGACGCTGTTCTGCTGGAAAGGCTTATTTACGCTTGAGCCTAACCAGGCCGCTGTCATGGTCTTTTTCGGCAGTTACATTGGCACTGTCCGTGAGAGTGGTTTTTTCTGGGTTAATCCGTTTTATAGTAGAACACGCGTGTCGTTGCGCATCAACAATTGGAACACTCCGGTTCTTAAAGTGAATGATGAGCGTGGCAATCCGATTGAAATCGCGGCGGTGATCGCGTGGCGTGTGCAGGACACTGCTCGGGCGGTTTTTGATGTGGAAAGCACACTCAACTACCTTCAGATTCAAAGTGAATCTGCGGTGCGCCAAGTTGCCAGCAGTCATGCTTATGATGATGCCGAGACCGGTGAAGGCAGCCGCAAAAAGAGCCTGCGTACCGATCTGGATGCTATCGCTGAGCTGCTGCGTGAATCAATCCAGCAGCATGTCGATGTGGCCGGTATCGTGATCGAAGAGGCCAAGATTGCGCACCTTGCATATGCACCGGAAATTGCAAATGCCATGCTGCGGCGACAGCAGGCGGAGGCAGTAGTCATGGCGCGCCAGAAACTGGTTGATGGCGCGGTGGGCATGGTGGAGGTGGCTTTGAAGAACCTCGAGGATAAGCAGATCGTGTTGCTGACTCCTGATCAACGCGCAGTGCTAGTGACTAACATGATGACGGTGCTGCTGTCAGAAAGCGGCGCTCAACCGGTAATTCAGATGGCGCAGGCTGCTCAGTGACTGTTTTAGTAACCAAAACAAGATGGTGCTGCGCTGCTATCAGGATGAAAGAGACCTGGAAGGAGTGCCAAATAAGCGATAATTCACAAGATAAAGGATGTTATGAGTGACTTTCCTGAGAAATGACTCATGCCATTGCTATAACGTTAGACAAGATAGTGAGATGAATTGATGAGCAAACATTACCTCAGCCCCCTTTTTTCTCCCCATTCGGTAGCAGTGATTGGTGCGAGCAATCGAGTGAATTCAGTCGGAGGGGTCGTGTTCAAAAACATGCTGCAAAGCGGTTATCAGGGCAAGCTTTATGCGGTGAATCCGAATCATGCCGAGATACAAGGCCAGCACGCCTACGCCAGTATCGAGCAGATTGAGGAAACAGTCGATTTGGCTGTCATCATCACTCGAGCGGCGACCGTGCCGGATATCATTGAGTCGTGTGGCAAGCATGGTGTGCGTTTTGCTTTAGTGCTGTCGGCAGGTTTTAGAGAAACCGGACCACAAGGGGCATTGCTTGAACGCGCTGTGGTTGAAAACGCAAGGCGATATGGCATGCGGTTGATTGGTCCGAATTGCCTTGGCATTCTCTGTCCGCGGGTGGGGCTGAATGCCACCTTCAGCAAGGAGGGTGCAAAAGCCGGAGGACTCGCGCTGATCTCTCAGTCGGGTGCATTCTGCACGGCGATTATGGATTGGGCGCGACCTAATGATGTCGGTTTTTCCAGTATTATTTCAATGGGTGCTGCAGCAGGAATGGATTTTGGGGAGATACTCGATTATCTTGCCTCTGATCCCCATACTGAGAGTATTCTGCTCTATATCGAGGGCGTTCAGCATGCGCGCAGCTTTATGAGCGCATTGCGCGCCGTGACAAGAATCAAACCTATTTTTGTTGTCAAGGCAGGTCGTCATGAGGTTGGCTCCAAAGCGGTGTTTTCTCATACCGGCGCCCTGGTCGGTGCGGATGATGTATTCGATGCGGCGTTGCAGCGCGCTGGTGTCGTGCGGGTGAATACTATCGTGCAGTTATTTTCGGCTGCACAGGCGCTCTCGACTCATTTTCACCCAAGTGGCAGCCGGTTGGCGATCGTGACCAATGGCGGCGGACCGGGCGTAATGGCAGCGGACCGGGCTGCGGATCTGGGCGTCATAATCGCCACGCTGTCCGAGAATACGCTATCTCAATTGAATGCAGGTTTACCAGATACCTGGTCGCATGGTAATCCGCTGGATATCATCGGTGATGCAACCGCAGAGCGTTATCGCCACGCCGTCACGCATTGTATGCAGGATGATGGCGTGGATGGTGTGCTGGTCATCCTGACGCCACAGGCGATGACCCAGCCGCTGGAAGTTGCGCAGGCTATCATCGAGATTGCTGCAGAATTTGATAAACCGCTAATCGCCTGCTGGATGGGGGAAGCACAAGTGGCTGAAAGCAGGCAGGCGTTTAATCAAGCAAAAATACCCAATTTCCGCACACCGGAACCCGCAGTCGAAGTGTTCTCGTTCATTTCTGCCTATTATCAGAATCAGAAGCTGCTGATGCAGACACCTGGTCCGATTTCCCGTTACAGCCCACCTGATGTGGAAGGCGCGCGCCTGGTGATCGAAGGTGCATTGGCGGAACATCGCAAAGTCCTTAGCGAAATGGAATCCAAGGCGATTTTGGCGGCATTTCATATTCCGATTGCCAAAGCCATAGTGGCGCATTCTCCCAGCGAAGCGTTATTGATCGCGGAGCAGCTGGGTTTGCCAGTTGCCATGAAAATCAATTCTCCGGATATTACGCATAAATCGGATGTAGGCGGGATTCGTCTGAATCTTGGGAATGCGCAGGCCGTTCGATCGGCTTATCACGAGATCATCCAGTCAGTGCAAAAAAATAATGCCGGTGCGCGAATAGATGGTGTGGTCGTTGAGCCAATGATCATTAAACCCAATGGCCGGGAATTGATGGTCGGTGTGACCACCGATCCGGTATTCGGCCCTGTCATTACGTTTGGAACAGGCGGTGTGCTAGTCGAAGTGTTGGGCGATCGTGCGGTTACGCTTCCGCCACTCAACCGTTTTCTTGTGAAAGACATGATCCAGAGAACACGTATCGCTAAACTTCTGATGGCTTTTCGTAATTTGCCATCCATCGATATGGCGGCGCTGGAGAGCGTCCTTTTGCGTGTGTCAGAAATGGTGTGCGAACTTCCTTGGGTCAAGGAAATGGATATTAATCCCCTAATTGTTGATGAGGATGGTGCGTGTGCAGTCGATGCGCGGATGGTGGTGGATTATCTGCTACCCTCTGCTGATCGCTATGCGCACATGGCGATCCATCCTTATCCTGTTCGCTTGATCACGCGCTGGCAGTTACCCGATGGTACCGATCTCACGATTCGCCCGATACGTCCTGAGGATGCCGAGATCGAGCAGGAGTTCGTGCGAGGATTATCGGCTGAATCCAAATATTTTCGTTTCATGGATACATTGCAAGAACTTTCGCAGCCGATGCTGGTACGTTTCACGCAAATCGATTATGACCGTGAGATGGCGCTGATTGCTGTGCTAGAGCAAGATAATCAGGAAAAGGAATTAGGTGCTTGCCGCTATGTAACCAGTGCTGATGGTCAGTCGTGCGAATTTGCCCTGGTCGTGGCAGACGAGTGGCAGAGAAAAGGGATTGGCAACAAGCTCATGAACTGCCTGTTCAATGCCGCTCGCGCCAAGGGAATCAAAATCATGGAAGGTGAGGTGCTGGCAACCAATCGATCCATGCTGGAACTGGTGCGTAGACTGGGGTTTGAAGTGAGTGCCAGTGAGGAGGATGTTGCTATTAAGTATGTCGTGAAGCAGCTTTAGTTGTGCGAAACTAATTCGCATAATATAAGGCGATTCTTATGATGCTGATCGCAGTCAATTGATCCTTAAGATAGTTATTATCAATAATGATTTTGTAAACAAGATGCACCGTAAAAATCATCGGCAAGATGAAGGCATGGGATATGAGTGCTGAAGGGTGAATAAGCTTGCATTATCTACCATATGATCAGATCTCACTTATGCCAGCTATTCATGATCAGTTCAGTTAAGGTAAGGTATCCTTCCACTTAAATGTCAGTAAAACAGGGCCAGACCGAGACTGATCATCATTTCATTCATTAAGAATTTTCAGATGGCGATAAATGACTATAAGAATTGAAGTTTGCCGTAATGGGTCATGTGGTTATATTCTCTAAAGTTCTAATGACAAGTAACGATAATAAAAATATTCATTAATCTATTCTTAACAGGATAATCACGCTATGAATTTAAAATACTTACTATTAGCGCTTACACTGGCGGCTGTGGAAGCGAGCGCAGACAACTCTACACTTGACGCAGCCATTGGCGGGGCGCTCGGCGGAGCCGCAGGAGCAGCCCTTGGCAATGAGATGGGTGGTCGCCAGGGGGCAATCGTCGGTGGAGCGCTGGGGGCAGCGGCAGGAACTGCGGTCACCACAGATCATGATCCGCGGCCACATTATGTTGCTCCACGTCGGGATCACTATTATGCGCCACCTCCTGGAGGTCAATATTATGGTGCGCCACCTAGAGATCCGCGCTATGGTTATCCCAGCGGCGGAAACCCAGGCTATCACTGTCCTCCGGGTCAGGCCAAGAAGGGTCGCTGCTGATTCGCGCAGGAATCGGCCATGCGACATGCGCTATTCCTGGGTAATGCCAGGAAATACTGATTGATACCTGGCATTGTAGAGTGCGGATGCCGTTTCGTTCATTTGCGCTACTGTGCTGGATGTTCTGATTGACGAGAATATGCTGGTCCCGTGACCCATCTTGGTTGAACAATCTGGAGCATTCCAGTCTGCCGCTAAGGATAAACGGGTAATTTCTAATTCAATAAATATTTTGGAGGCTATTTCTCAGGATTTAATGAAGAAATTTCCTCACTTTGTTGTGCATCAGTCTTGCCTGGAGTGAATATGATCTCTTTATTTTCCGGCTCAGTCAGCGCTGCCAGTTCATCCAATAAGGGAAGTTGTTCGAGCGATTGAAGATTGAGGTCATCGAGAAAGGTCTGCGTGGTAGCGTAGAGGGTGGGTCTGCCGGGTACATTGCGTTGCCCGACTGCTTCGATCCACCCGCGTGCTTCCAGAGTTTTTAGGATCGCACTGGATACCGCTACTCCGCGGATTTCTTCGATATCGCCGCGCGTTACGGGTTGACGGTAAGCAATAATGGCCAATGTTTCCAGTACCGCCCGCGAGTAGCGAGGTGGTTTCTGTGGGTTGAGCCGGTCAAGAAATACCTGCATTTCAGGTTTGCTGCGGAAGCGCCAGCCGCTAGCGACATTGACCAATTCGATACCACTGTCACGCCATTTCTCGCGTAATGCCTCGAGTAACGCATGGAGTGTTTTGCTGCTGACTTCTCCTTCGAATAATTTCTTTGCTTCCGAGATAGCGAGGGGTTCCTGCGCAGTCAGCAGGGCTGTTTCCAGGATTTTGATGATTTCGTGCTGACTGAAAGAAGTAGGCGTTTCAGGGGGAAGGAGCGGGTTGGGTTGATTTGACATAAATCGTTCCAAAGTTTTCAGATTGAGTGATATCGACGAGTGTTTCCTTGGCAAGCTCCAGCAAGGCGAGAAAAGTGGCGACGATTTCCACGACACCGGCAGTTTTACTGAATAGTTCATCAAAGCGAACTGCATCACGGTTTTGCAGTCTGCGCAGGATTTGACTCATGCAGCCCCGGACTGAAATTTCTTCATGGCCGATATGGTGATGGCGGTTTACCTTGGCGCGTTCAATCAGAGCAATCCAGGCGTGCCGTAAATCATCTACATTTACATGGGTGAGTTGCTTGGCTTTGATGTGATCAATCCATACCTGTACCAGGGCAAAATCCCGATTGGCTTGAGGTAATTCGTTGAGGCGCATCGATGCCTTTTTCATTTGTTCGTACTCCAGCAGGCGGCGTACCAGTTCTGCCCGCGGATCAGTTTCCTCTTCTGCAGCGGTAACAGGGTGCGGTAACAGCATGCGCGATTTGATTTCGATTAGCAGCGCGGTCATGAGCAGGTATTCCGCCGCCAACTCGAATTGATCGGCACGCATCATTTTCACATAAGCCATATATTGCTGAGTGAGTTCCGCCATCGGGATATCCAGGATATCAAGATTATGCTTGCGTATGAGATATAGCAGTAAATCGAGCGGACCCTCGAAGGTTTCGAGAAATACTTCCAGAGCCTCTGGTGGAATATAGAGATCGCGTGGTATCTCTAATAGCGGTTGACCGCAAATCTTGGCAATGGGTTGAGTATCGACCGTGCTGTCTAACATGCTCATGAGCAGCGATAAGTTACTTTCTTGATTTTGAGGTCAATGAAAAACAAGATATCAAGGAAGGCCTGATGAATGAGCGAGGTAGATGCAGCGCAGGGTGCTAAGCGCGCAGAGCCCGAGAAAACGAAGCTTCGTTTGAGCTGGCAAGACTCATTTTGGTGAGACTTCGTTTTGGCGTCGCCATTTAGGAATAATTCAATCCCATGACTTCCCTGACATCGCGCATGGTTTCTTCTGCTAATTTATTGGCTTTTTCGCAACCATCAGCAACGATATTCTTGACAAGAGCCGGATCTTCCTCATACATTTTGGCGCGCTCACTAATGGGTGCGAGCTCAGCCAGTATGCCATCAATGACAGGCTGCTTGCATTCCAGGCAGCCAATGCCTGCGCTTTTACAGCCATGCTGTACCCAGCTCCTGACCTCATCATTGGAGTAAACCGAATGAAATGACCATACCGGACATTTGGCCGGATCACCTGGGTCGCTGCGGCGTACGCGCGCCGGATCAGTCGGCATGGTACGGATTTTTCTCCTGATGCTGTCCGCATCTTCGCGCAGACTGATGGTGTTGTTATAGGACTTGGACATTTTCTGACCATCCAGTCCCGGCATTCTTGATGCCTGCGTGAGGAGTGTTTCAGGCTCTGCAAGGATGACTCTGCTTTTTCCCTCCAAGTAACCAAATAATCGTTCCCGGTCACCCATATTTAGATTTTGCTGTTCATCCAGCAATGATTTGGCTTCCTCGAGCGCGCCCTCATCACCCTGTTCCTGATAGCGATTGCGTAACTCACTGTAAAGTCTTGATTTCTTCGAGCCAAGCTTTTTGATCGCCAATTCTGCCTTTTCTTCAAATCCTGGTTCTTTACCAAAAATATGGTTGAAGCGACGGGAGATCTCCCGGGTGAACTCAAGATGGGGTGCTTGATCTTCACCGACAGGAACAAGATTGGCGCGGTAAATGAGAATATCGGCACTCTGCAGCAGGGGGTAGCCCAAGAAACCATAGGTGCTCAGATCTTTTTCAGTCAATTTTTCCTGCTGGTCTTTGTAAGTCGGGACGCGTTCCAGCCAGCCAAGCGGCGTAATCATCGAAAGCAACAGATATAACTCGGCATGGGTCGGTACTTTGGACTGAATGAACAGGGTTGCCTGAGCCGGATCAACACCGGCAGCCAACCAATCGATGATCATGTCCCAAGTATGTTGCTCAATCAATTCAGGTGAGTCGTAATGCGTGGTTAATGCATGCCAGTCAGCGACAAAAAACAAGCATTCGTACTGTTGTTGCAATGTCACCCAATTCTTCAGCACGCCATGATAGTGCCCTAAATGCAGGCTACCGGTCGGGCGCATTCCCGATAAAACGCGATCAGCAAACATGCTACAAATCCTAAGTTAATACAGAGTTGATCAGAGATACAATGAGAGCATTGGCCGGTCGCTTGTTTATGAGAGACAAACCGTTTTTTGCATTGAGGTTAGACATACAATCCAAACAACCAAACCAGGAGCTGCTTCATTATGGTGATAAATGGCCACACGATCATGCCCAGTACGCCAGTCATCATCAATAGTAACAAAATCATAAACCCATAAGGCTCGACCTTTGAGAATTGGTAGGCGAGACGATGGGGTAGCAAACTGACAGCCATACGTCCTCCATCCAGAGGCGGCAATGGCAGCAGATTCAGTACCATTAGAATCAGGTTGATTTCGATACCTGCCATGCCCATCAGGATCATCGGTTTAGCGTACATGTTTTCCGGGAAGATCAGCCCCAGCTTGATGATCAACGCCCAGAAACAGGCCATGAAGAGATTAGCACCAGGCCCTGCTGCCGCAACCCACAGCATGTCACGTTTAGGATGACGCAATTGGTTGAAATTAACGGGTACCGGTTTGGCCCAGCCAAACAGAAAACCCGTGCCCATCGTTAGCTTGCTGATGATAAACAGCGTCAGCGGGACAATGACAGTTCCTACCGGATCGATATGCTTGAGCGGATTGAGCGTGATGCGCCCTGCCATATAGGCAGTCAAGTCACCATAATGCTTGGCAACATAACCATGTGCTGCTTCATGTAAGGTAATGGCGAAAATAACGGGGAGGGCGTAAATGGCGATGCCTTGAATGATACTATCCATGTGCCATTCCAAAGGGTATGAGGCTGCCTTTGCCTGCGCGGACTAATTCAGGCGCCTCGCCCGTCAGGTCAATCACGGTCGTCATGTCTACGCCACAAGAACCCGCATCGATTATCAGATCTACCTGGCGCTCCAGGCGTTGGCGGATTTCCTCTGCATCATTCAGTGGTAAATCGTCCCCAGGCAGAATCAGAGTGGAGCTCAATAGCGGCTCATTTAATTCTGACAGCAGGGCGTGGACTACAGGATGATCCGGAATACGCAAACCGATAGTCTGGCGCTTGGGATGCTGCAAGCGGCGGGGTACTTCACGGCTGGCTTTGAGTATAAATGTATAGTTGCCTGGTGTACACGCCTTGAGTAGGCGGTATTGGATATTATCCACCTTGGCATAGTTGGAAATCTCAGCCAAATCCCTGCATACCAGCGTGAAATGATGATGCTCATCGACCTGTCGTATAGTGCGTATGCGTTCCATGGCATCTTTGTTGCCGATTTGGCAGCCGAGCGCATAGCAGGAGTCTGTCGGATAAATGATGATGCCGCCATCGTGCAGAATTGAGACGGCTTGTCGTAGCAACCTCGCTTGGGGATTTTGGGGATGAATAGTAAAAAATTGTGCCATGATTAATTGAGATTCGGGGGTTTATCGATATGTTATCGTAATATAGTGCAAGTTTACTTCAGCCGCTCAATAATGATCTAATTTTGCTCAATATTCCAATCATGCCAGATGGGCGTGCACCCATCAGGTAGCGGTGGTAGTTGGCCGAGATCAAAATAACTTTCACCAGGCCCATGATAATCAGAGCCGCAAGAAGCTAATAAATTCAATCGCTGGGCATGATGTGCGAACAGCTTGGTCTGATCGGATGTATGGCTGGGTGAGATGATTTCAAGACCTGCTCCCCCAAGGTCACGAAATTCATGCAATAATGCTTCGAGAACGTTTTTACCCAATTGGTAGCGCGCAGGATGGGCAATGACTGCCTGACCATTGCTGCCACGTATCCAGCTAACTGCGTCCTTTAAGGTTGCCCATTGGTGCGGGGTATAACCTGGCTTACCCTTGACGAGATATTTCTTGAACACCGACCGGACATCTTTAGCATACCCTTTTTCAACCAAAAAACGCGCAAAATGGGTACGGCCGATCAATCGTCCATCACCGGCATAAGCATAGGCGCCTTCGAAACTGTCATGAATGCCGCAATGATCCAGGTGGGCAGCAATGTTACGTGCACGTTCCACCCTTCCTTCACGTATTGATGCGAGGCCTTGCTCCAATGGAGGGTATTCGGGATCGATACCGAGGCCGACGATATGCAAGGTTCTGCCTTCCCACGTAACAGAGATTTCCACACCGTTAATAAGTATGATATTTTTTTCACGCGCGGCAATACGGGCTTCGGTTAATCCCGCTACATCATCATGGTCAGTTAACGCAAGCACCTTGACGCCACGTAAGACCGCATGCTCTACGAGGCGAGCGGGTGTTAGAAGGCCATCTGAAACAACAGAGTGGCAATGCAAATCAATATTGAGCATTACATCAAATAGGGTGCTTACACAAATAATGAGTACATCATAACAAATATGTAGCTTGATAAAAACGGTAAGAGAAAAAGTCGGATATAACTTAAGGGCTATTTATCCGCTAGAAAAAATTGAACTAAATTATAAGGAAAATGTATGAATAAACAGGCAACTATCTGGCATCATTTGTCTGCCGCACCGCATCGCAGTTTGTTTCTGGCGGGTGCGCTGCAGGGTGTGTTCACGCTGTTATGGTGGACGTTTGACCTGATGGGGCGCTATGGCATCGTGGGCAGTGCGCCAGTATGGAGTATGACACCCATCTGGGCACATGCCTTCCTGATGGTATATGGTTTCTTCCCATTTTTCATTTTTGGTTTTTTATTTACCACGTTTCCAAACTGGATGAATGGCGAAAAGATCAAATCACATCATTTTCTTGGCACATGTTTGTTCATGGCCGGAGGTGTCGTCATGTTCTACGTTGGCTTGTTCATCGGCAAGCCTGTGCTGGTAGCCGGGATCATAGCAATGCTGACAGGGTGGGCCATTGCAATTACGGCGCTATTACGCGTTCTGCTCAATGCTCAAGCACAGGATAAGCGCCATGCGCGAGTGGCCAGTGTCGCATTCATCTTTGGCTGGTTGGGCCTGGCAGCTTATCTAGCATGGCTTCTGACTGATCATTCATTATTTATTGATTTTTCGCGACAGGCAGGAATCTGGTTTTTCCTGCTACCCATTTTGTTAACTGTTTCGCACCGGATGATTCCTTTTTTCTCCAGCCGGGTGTTGGAGAACTACGTGGTCGTCAGACCTTATGCTCTGCTTTGGCTGATGCTTGCCTGCTCAGTGGGTCATGGTTCGTTACAGCTCGCGGGAATGCCTCAGTATGCGTGGTGGGTGAATTTGCCACTAGCCGGCTGTGCACTCTATCTATCCTGGGCCTGGGGATTGTTGCGTAGCTTCAGTGTGAGTCTGCTGGCGGTGCTGCATATTTCGTTTGCCTGGTTGAGCGTGTCAATGCTGCTGTTTGCAGCACAGAGTCTGACGATGTGGTTGAATGAGGGTGAACGCATCTGGTTGGGACTTGCACCACTCCATGCGCTGGCGATTGGTTATTTTGCCAGTATGGTACTGGGTATGGCCTCACGTGTGACGATAGGACATTCAGGCCGCCCACTGGTGCTGGATTATTTTACGTGGTTGCTGTTTCTTGGCTTTCAGGCTGCCGCAGTATTCAGAATACTGCCTGATATTATACCGGCTGCTTCTTCTCTCGGGCCGATACTCTATTTATGCGCAGGTGTGGTATGGCTCATCTGCTTCACGTTATGGGCAGCACGCTTTGCCCCTATTTACTGGCGAGCGAGAATTGATGGTAAGCTAGGTTGATTGGGAAGAAAGCAGAAATTCTTCGCTATTTGATGAATAAATTACAAGCAGCGAGGGATATTTATGGCTAAAGAAATCATTCTGCAATCAGCTATTACGTATCCTGAGTGCAGACACCAAGAAATTGAGGCGATGCCTATCCATGCTTATCAGTGGTTTTATGAGTGTAAGGAATGTGGCGCGCTGCTTAAGCCAAAGCTAGGTGATTGCTGTGTTTTTTGCTCCTGCGGTGGTACGGTGTCATGTTCCCCCATTCAAGAGGAGCAAACGCTTGCTGCTCGTAATGATACGTGACAATTTACTCAACACTGACAGGAGAAAAACAGAGCGGAGCACTGCTTATGCCCTCTCAACCAGTTCAAGTGTTAAACCTTGCAAAGAGAATGATTTATGAAATGGCAGCAGGGTGAATTTACAGTGACAGACAACCGGGATGACCTAGACATGGAAATGATTTATGGTTTTTTGTGCAAGGAGTCTTATTGGGCTAAGCATATACCAAGAGCCACTGTCGAGAAGTCGGTGAATCATTCGCTTTGTTTTGGGTTATATCATGGTGCGAAACAGATTGGCTTTGCCCGCGCTGTTTCGGATTACGCTACGTTTGCCTATCTTGCCGATGTATTTGTTTTACCGGACTACAGAGGACAGAGTCTCGGAAAGTGGCTTATTTCGTGCGTCCTGGCGCATTCCGAGCTGCAAGGGCTACGTCGCTGGATGCTGGCTACTCTGGATGCACATGGCTTGTATGAGCGAAATGGTTTCGTGGCGTTGCAAAAGCCAGAATGGTATATGGAAATCCACAATCCTGACATATATATGTGCAAGGAATGACTTGGTCGCGGAACAATAGTCATTCAGACGTTTTGTCAGCACTTCGAGAGTGTATGAGCATTCATGCTAACGATGATGATCACGCTCATGATTATTGTGGCCAGACAGGCTGCACGCCGGTGATCTTTGGTATTTTGTTCCTGCTATGGTAATCCCATCAATCGCTGCACCTAAATTCCTATTTGGAATGAGTGTTTAGAGCAAAAAAATACTCGATGAAAAGTATAATTCAGACTTTACAAAAACATTCTGCGTTGAATGGAAAAGCTGTCAGCCAGAAACGGGGCAATCCCAGGGTGACTCATATGTTCCCGGA
>CAZKPL010000073.1:0-12887 GCA_964554625.1 uncultured Nitrosomonas sp.
GGCAGGATATTCAAAATGCAATCTCACAAGCCGGACATACGCTTGAATATCTGCCAGCATATTTTCCAGACCTTAACCTCCATTGAGCACAAATGGGCACAAACCAAAGCAATCAGAAAACAACAAAACCAAACCGTTGAGCAACGCTTTAAAATCGAATCATTTTATGTGACGTAGGCTATAGATGGCAACTGACGATTTTTTCCATGCTCGCCTTGATCAAATGATTTTTAATATGCCAAGTGAATTCTTGAATATCCCAGCGAATACCTTCTGATTATTTATGGATCCGCCATTCGTATTGAAATCGAAATCAATCATCGCGACTACTCTGAATCCATTTCCCCAATCTTCGAATACCTGAATACCCCATGATGAAAAAAGGCTAAATCATTAACTGTTTGTTTGACTGGAGAAATTTTCGATATTGATACCACTATTCAGTCTGAATCTGGCCAACGATCGAGATATTTGTTCCAAATACGGATGAAATACTGGTAGAGGCAAATAAGCCCGTCGATGAGGTGGAAATTAGCTTGTTATTCATGACGAATTACTGTGTATGGAAATTAAATTTACAAATAATATGAAAATGGATTGTTATGAATTAAGCGATAAAATAAGTATTTTGTTTGAAAATTAGCATAATTTAAAATCATATTACTGCGTATTCTGAATTTATTTATAAAATGCCTTCAATAAGAGACTAAATATATATTTTAAAACAATTGATTGCATTTTATAATAAAACTATTGTCATATATTGATGACAATTATCTGCCATATTTCATACAAATAATTCTTTAAATTAAATTTAAGCAATTAATTAAATATAGATAATTTATTCAGGCATAAAGATTGCTTCGAATACAGCAAATCATACTTGGCTAATAATCATGGTTAAGATGCAACTTAAAGCACAGTCACGGCTGCGCTTCCTGCCATAAGAGATGTTGCTAATCCTAAAACTGGTTAACAAAACGTTGTTGTGCGGGAACTTGGATTAAGTCTAATGTATTTGTTCAGCTCAGGGTTGTTTCAAGTCGAAAAGTAGTATTTTTCGATGTAGCAGTCTTAATTAATTGGAATGTGGTTATTCCGTTACATTAAGATTTTATTATCAATGTGTTGTAGGAGAAATTTTTTAATGCTGTCAATGAAGAAGTTTACTATGAGAAAGCTGGCCCAGATTATTCCTGTGGTTAGCATGTGCATGCTCGCCTTGTCTGCAGGTCCTGTTAGTGCGGATAATGGTAATGATTATGCGCCCTTACCAACTTATCAATACCCGAATATCTACAATAATTATCTGCAGCCTGTGGCAACAGCTATCGATTATCACAGCGGCATGGTTTATCTCTTGAATTATGAGAATGATAAGTTAATCATCATTGATCCAACTAGCCTTAATGGCTGGCCTGGAAAAATTCCATTACAGCATACACTAGTATTACCGGAAGGAAATAAGGTTTATATCACGTCTGATGCTACGCAAGATCATGCAGCCTATGTTATTGCACTGAAAGTAGATAGTATTGATTGGAATGCGGGTACCGCTTCTATAACAGTGGAATCTGTTATGGAAGCTGATAGCCCAGGTACACCGAGCGAGTTTCCGTTTGTCGAGCCCGTTAACGATGTCCAGAATATTCCTAACTGGGTAGTAGGCCGGGGAACCCAAATTCATGGTCCCACAATATTACCTTACTCGGATTATATCTACTTTACAGAGTTTACTTCTGACAGGGTGCGTGTTGTCAATACCAAAACGAATCAGTTAGTGAGTGGTGTCGATCCTATCATCATACCTGGCTACACAGAACAGACGCATGGAATCAATTTTAACAAATCCGGCACCATTGGTCTTGGTACAGGGTATTTCTTTGATAACAGCGTGATTGATGTTTATAAGCCAAACAATCAAACTGGTGAGCTGCAAGCAATAGGTCAGATCATGCTGGGTAATGAGAAAAAACATGCAGCTTTCAGTCATTTTACGGTTTGGATAGATGAACGCTACGCGGTTACTGCCACAATGCAATTAGACAAAACCTCATTGACGCCAGCAACCACCAATCAAATTATTCCGCCAAGTGTGTGGTTACTTGATACGGTAGCAGGGACCGCAACCAAGATTATCGATCGAGCCGAAACCGCTGATGGTCATGGTGTATTCCGTTCTGCTTCTGATCTGGCTGTTGTCAATGGCAAGCTGTACATTGCAGAAGAAGATACACTTGATTATACATTCGGTGATGACGGGTACATTTCCGTTTTTGATTTAACCGATCGTAAAAAACCAAAATTTATTAAAAGACTTAAACCGGGCGTAGAATTACCAACAGGATTTGCTGTTGCGCACACGATTGCTCCAACGCCTGATAATCGTTACTTGATTGTGGCAAGCTGGGTTTCTGGATATGTACTCAAAATTGACACTTTTACGGATACAGTTGTCAAGGTGTGGGGGCCTAACGACGGTCTTGTGAAACCACATGGCATATATACCGCTGGTCAAATTCGTTAATCCTTAATCAGCTATTGTTTTTTTATCCAGCTCATTTGCTTTCACCCGCGGAATCAGCGTGCGAGTGGAAGCAAAAACGAGCTGGCGTGAAAATGTCAAATAATATGATCATGAAATTAAAAAGGATTAATTTAATGAAACAGTTTTTTTTACAAAGATATTCTTATTTAATTGTTTTTGTCATATTTCTTCTTTTTACCCAGACCAGCGTTACAGCAGCAACTGTTATTCTACCTCGCCCAGTGCTTCTGCAAGCTGAAACAATGATTCATCTGAGACAAGCACGTACAAGTGAGCACAATCAATGGCAACTTGTTGTGTTTGGATTTACTCATTGCAAGGATATATGTCCTATGTCACTGGCTAATTTAGCCATGCTGGTTAAAGTTGCTGCTAATGAGCAAATTAAATTGGATGGAACTTTCGTGACAGTGGATCCAGATAGGGATTCAGAAGAAATCTTATCCAGCTATACAAAAAGCTTTGGAACGGGCATTGCTTACTTACGATTTGAAAGTGAAGATTTGGAACGTTTCAAGGCTACTTTTGGCGTAGAAACCGTTTTCTATACGAAGAACGCTGGCAACCAGCAGCACTATCAGGTTGATCACAGTACCTCAGCATTTTTAATTGATCCATCAGGAAAAATTAGAGTTATATTTGATGTGCTTGAGGACGCAGTCAGTATTGCAAAAATGTTTCGAGAAAAAAAGGAGCTATTTAAGTCATGAACTGGGGCCTAGTATTAATATTTCTACTCATGATAACCGGGCCTGTCGCTGCTATGCAAATCGAAGCTGATCCCCGCTCTATCGCATCTTTCATGGATAAATCTTTAACACCAGAACTTGATATTTTACAGGTAGTAACTGATATTTCAGCAGATAATCATTTGGTGTTCCAAGTCAAAACAAGAGGGGAGCAAATCAAGGGAAAAAAAAGTGATTATTTGCTCTTACAAATTTTACATGAGAAAACTTATCTTCTCTTGCTTCCCTTAAATAAGGAAGAAGGAGATAAAGTCTTGATATATCAAGGTGAGCTTCAACTTGAAAACCATAAATTGTCAGAAATCACCCGAGAGTTTAAAGAAAATAACTTATCGGCAGGTTTTACTGCCAAACGTATAGCTCGAGGAGCAGAATTTACTGTACCTCTCGATTGGATCAATTACGGCGCTGATTTCAATTTTGATGCATACACTATCCAAGCGAGCATGCAAGGGAATACTTTACAAATTAATAAAGTATATGATCAGGCAAGAAAAGGACGTAAAGAAGAGAAGCGATTTTCTGCCATTACACTACTCAATAAAATTTGTTCACCTAAAAAACGATGATCAAATCCCTGTATTATTCTCAATTTATCTGAGATTACTGGGATAATTGATCATGTGATGAAGTAGACTATCTTCCGTGTCATTCCTCAATCTCGCTATTTAGGCCTATAATTCGACAAAATAGTTGGCAGCCGCAGAATCTATAGCTTCTTTCGTAAATTCTGGAGGCCGCTTCAGGAAATGAGCATGATCAATAATGTGCTCCATCAGATCACGCGGATGGCTACCTACTAGCGGTCGATTTTGTTTACGATAGTGATTATTCAATAGATATTCGGCTACCTCGCTATCGTAATGAACGCCTTGCTTATGGCAGATACGACGTAAAATTTCCTTGAATTCACCTTCGGTCTGATATTGCACATGTATCTTATGACGAATTCGTCGCAAAAATGCGTCATCCACCAAATCCAGTGGATTTAAATTGGTACTAAACACAGTAATCTGATCAAAAGGTATCTCGAATTTCATGCCTGTATGCAGCGATGGAAAATCAATACCGCGCTCTAACGGTATAATCCAGCGATTGAGCAGTTGGCGTGGCTCAATTCGTTGTCGACCAAAGTCATCCAGAATAAAAACGCCATTTCCTGCTTTCATATGAATAGGCGCTTCATAGAATTTGCTGGAATAGTCATAACGTAATTCAAGCATATCCAACGTGAGCTCACCCCCCACCATCACTACTGGACGATAGCATTTTTTCCAGCGTGGGTCATAAGTTAGGCTCATTTTAAGATCAAGCGAGGAGCTTTCTAATGTTTTCTTATCTTCGACAGGTGTATGAATAGCCGGATCAAAAAAACGTATCACCTGCCCTCCCACCTCTATAGCCTGTGGAAGATAAATCTCTCCCGGTATGCCATGCCCTAACGCCTCAGCTATACTGGTTTTTCCTGTTCCCGGCGGGCCATATAAAAAAATCGAACGTCCTGAAGAAAATGCAGGCCCCAATTGATTCAGTAATTTTTCACCGATAACTAGATGTCTCAAGGAAGAATCAATCCACTCCTTATCCAGCTCAACCTGACGGACACTTTGTCTTGCTAGCATGAATGAGTAATCTTCCAATGGAACAGGCGCTGCTCCGACATATAAACTGATGTTAAACGCTGCCTCTGCCCTTTCTCGGCCACGCTGGGTTAGTTCCAGTACTTGAGTCGTACTGGTATAACTGGAAGAAGTGCGAATAGCGGCCAAATGATCCGCTCTGATCTGCTCAATCAATTCCTCGACGATACTAAAAGGAAGGGAAAGTACATGTGACATACGCGGTAAGGTAAACGTACCTGCCTCCAGATAAGCGGCCTTAAGCAACAGATCGACCAGATAAACTTCACTCAAACCCGTATCAGCTATCTTTAGTGGTACGGGTGGGACAGGATACAGAAATTGATTCAGCTGCTCCTCTGTAAGATAACCCAAAGAAATGACTGCATTGGCAAGGCGTCCGCCGCTATGCTTCTGCAATTCAATTGCTTCATTCAACTGTTCTGCAGATATTAATCCCTCATGAACCAGCAGTTCACCTATCGATTTTGCCATGCTGTTTATCCTTTGTTAAAAGCTATTTCACCCCTGCTTCATGCGCTTGTTGATCAGCATGGTAACTTGAGCGCACCATTGGACCACACGCAGCATTACTGAAGCCCATTTCAATCGCGATACGCTCAAACTCCTTGAAACCCTCTGGCGATACATAACGCATGACAGGTAAGTGTCCAATGCTGGGTTGGAGATATTGACCGATGGTAAGCATATCGACATTGTGCTCACGCAAATCTTGTAATACTTCGATAATCTCATCATCGGCTTCTCCGAGCCCTAACATTAGGCCAGATTTAGTAGGAATAGCAGGAAAAGCAGCCTTAAAGTCTTTCAGTAATTTCAGGGAATGAGCATAATCTGCGCCAGGACGGCATTGCTTGTATAAACGGGGGACTGTTTCAAGATTGTGATTGAGTACATCCGGTGGATAGGCAGAGAGTTTTTCCAAGGCAACCGCAAGCCTCCCGCGAAAATCTGGCACGAGAATTTCAATTTTGGTTTGCGGGGAATGAGTGCGTATCTCACGAATGCAATCAACAAAGTGCTCTGCCCCGCCATCGCGCAAGTCATCGCGATCCACGCTCGTGATCACAACGTATTTAAGTTTCAGTGCGGCGATAGATTTTGCCAGATGCAATGGCTCCTCAGGATCGGGTGGTAATGGCCTCCCATGAGCCACATCACAAAAGGGGCAACGCCGAGTGCAAAGATCCCCCAGAATCATGAAAGTAGCGGTTCCTTTGCCAAAACACTCGCCAATATTAGGGCATGAGGCTTCCTCGCAGACAGTATGCAGTTTGTGCTCCCGCAGCAAGCGCTTGACTTCAGAATATGTTTGACTATTGGATGAGCGTACCCGTATCCATGATGGCTTGCGTAATATCTCGCCAGGTTGTTGAATATCGATCTTGATTGGGTTGCGCGCAGTTTTAGCAATCCCTCTTTCGTATCTATCAGTGGTCATGACGTTGAATGTTTCCCTCCCTCAGCAAGTTTAATTTGTAGTTTTTCTATGATTTTTTGACCCAGAATTTCCATTTCATCGTCAATACCAAGATCCTTCGTTTGCGTAATCCGCAAACCTGCATAACCACATGGATTGATCGCGGAAAAAGGCCTCAAATCCATGTTCACATTCAATGCGATGCCATGGTAGCAGCAACCATTCTTAATTTTTAATCCTAATGAAGCAATCTTTGCGTTATTCACATAAACACCCGGCGCATCGACGCGGCCCTCTGCATCAATCTGATATTCTCGCAGCAAGTCTATCACAGCCCCCTCCATTTCCCTGACCAATTCCCTGACACCAAGCTTTAAACGGCGCAGATCAAGCAACAAATAAACGATCTGTTGCCCTGGACCATGGAAAGTGATTTGCCCTCCCCGGTCTGTCTTGACAACTGGGATTTCATTTTGACAGAGTAAATGTTCCGATCTACCGGCGATGCCTTGTGTATAAACAGGTGGGTGTTGCAGCAGCCAGATTTCATCAAGCGTATGATCGGTACGGCTAACGGTAAAATCCTTCATGGCTTGCCAGGCTGCCAGATAATCCACCGTCCCCAGAGATCTTATTTTTATGGCTAGTGGCGTTCTTTCTAGCCGTGGCCGTACACTTTTCATTGCATTGTATTAAGACTTCAAAATACTATCATCACCATGGGGTGATCATGAAGCTCCTGATAAAGCGCATCTAATTGTGTTCGAGAAGTCGCCCAGATAGTGCAGGTCAGGCTTAAATAGGTGCCATTTTTGCTGGCTCTTACTTCAAGTGTAGTATCATTAAAATCAGGTGCATGATTTTTCACAATACTCAATACAGTCTGAGTAAGTTCCTTCTGAGATCGTCCCATAATTTTGATTGGGAAATTACAGGGATATTCAATAAACGAAGGCTGTTCAGTCATGATTAGCGAACTATCTGCATTGTAGAGCTGATTATTTTAATGATACGACAGTATCTCCGCCCCGCATCGTAGCTGCCTTGTATTGCTGATAAAGCTGGTTAAGCTGCTTGAACATAATTCCTGGTTTACCATCACCAATTGCCTTTCCATCCAGTGATACGATAGGCATGACTTCTTTGGTAGAAGAAGTGAGCAGCACCTCTTCCGCCGTACGCAACTCCTCTTCAGATACCGCTCTCACCTCATGCGGAATAGCGTTGGTTTGGGCTAATTCCAGCACGACATCGTAAGTAATGCCTGGCAACATCAAGTGGCTTTTGGGTGGTGTTAGCAGCACATTGCTTTTCACGATAAAAATATTGCTAGCGGCTCCCTCAGTTAAAAACCCATCACGCAATAAAATCGTCTCCATGGCGCCTGAATCGACTGCGAGCTGACGCAATAACACATTGGGCAACAATGATATGGCTTTGATATCACATCTTCCCCAACGATTATCTTTTGCAGTAATCGCCAGAACCCCAGTCAGTAGCAATTCCTGAGGTGGCGTTAGCAATGGGTTGCTCATGATGAACACCGTAGGCGGAATCCCTGCTGGGAATGCATGATCGCGCTTAGCTACTCCTCGCGTAATATGCAAGTAAAGATATTGATCATCGCCTTCATTACAGGCAATGATCTGCTCTACCAGAGCATGCCATTGCTCATCAGTGTAAGGATTCTTAAGTCGAATACCATTCAGGCTATGCTGTAAACGGTGTAAATGCTCTGCGAGTCGAAACGGCTTCCGGGAGTAAACCGGTATGACTTCATATACGCCATCACCAAAAATGAACCCTCTGTCCAGTACCGGAATGTATGCCTGTTCAATCGGCACAAACTTGCCATTGAGGTAAATCATGTTTTCCAAAAATTAGTTGAAGAGCATCCTGATGCTATCCCATGCGCGCCCAAAAATACTGGCTTCGCCTATCGTTTCAAGAGAAACGAGGGGATAGGTTGCAATTTCCTGATTGCCGAGGCTAAATTTGACGAAACCTACTTCTTGCCCTTGATTGATAGGCGCAATCATTGGCAGTCTATATTCCATTTTGGCCTTTAAATTTTCAGCTTGTCCTTTGGGTAGTGAAAAATAGATATCGCGATCAAATCCCACTTTGAGCTTATTTTGTGCGCCTTTCCAAATCTGGATTGTTGTAATCTCCTGATCTTTTTTGTATGGATGCGCCGTATCAAAGAACTGAAAACCATAATTCAGTAAACGCTGACTCTCCTTGCTACGTGCATTGGGTGTTGCAGCCCCCATAACGACCGAGATCAATCTACGATCATCTCGTTTGGACGAAGTGATTAGGCAATAACCAGCTGCCACAGTCCATCCCGTTTTCATCCCATCCACATTAGGATCAAGCCACAGCAAACGGTTGCGATTGAATTGAGTAATTCCATTGTAGGTATATTCACGCAATGAATAGAGGGGATAGTACTCTGGAAAATCACGAATGATGGCTGTTGCCAGAAGCGCAAGATCCTGCGCAGAGCTATAATGATTGGGGTGAGATAGCCCGGTTGAATTAGTGAAGTGCGTATTGACCATCTTCAAACGTGTCGCCTCCTCGTTCATCATGTGTGCAAACATTTCTTCCGAACCGGCAATCAGTTCTGCCAGTGCAACACAGGCATCATTTCCGGATTGCACAATCATGCCGCGTATCAATTCATCTACCGTTACCTGCTTATTGGGCTCGATAAACATGCGGGAACCCACCATTTTCCAGGCTGCCTTAGATACAGGCACAACCTGATCCAGTGTAATACGTTTCTGTTTTAATGCTGAAAAAACAACATAAGCTGTCATGAGCTTGGTTAGCGATGCCGGTTCAAGACGCTCATCAGAATTTTGACTGATCAGTGTCTGGCTAGTGTGAAAATCAACAAGAGTAAAAGATTTTGCCGCTACAGATAAAACAGGCTGCTGGGAAAAAGCAGGAAGCACTGCCAAGCATAGCGCCAAGCAAAGTAAGCTCTTCATAGAAACACAGAAAAATTTCATTATAGCTTGCTCACTAAATTTCATAAACTGATCACATAAATAAAATGGCTTTTCATTTATTTTGTTTGCTAGAGAAGAAAGAATGTACAAATTCCTTGATGAATTACACAAGGCTAGAGGTAAATTACTTAAATAAACCGAAAAAATTTTTCAAATACCCTGACTGAATCATGATCAGGTCTGATGTTGTGAATATCGTTATTCTGCCGCCAATAATCGAAGTTTTAAAATACATAGCTGATATGATAACAAATAAGAAATTATGTTTGCTGTCATTTGAATCTCCATGAATCATTATCCTAAACCCCTATAAGGACTTCCCCATCATTGCAAAGTGAATTTCACCTCCGGCTAAATATACTCTTAGTAATCCCATGTTCTTGCACAGCCAACAAGTGAGCTGGGGTTGCACCCTTTTTCGGCTATACCATTTGCTTAAATCTAACCAAGTCAGGTTTTGTGCTGAGCGGGGTGCTTGTATTTACTCTTAGCCAGCACGTCAGGTAATCATTCATGTGCTTCCAGTACTGATAACATTGCTTAACCATGAAACCGCCTGTAGTAGCTTTGCTAGCCCCAAAGCACCGGATTGAACATACTCGAAGCTCCCTGAGCTCCTTGTTGCATTTCAATTGCACATGCCATCCTCGGATAATTTGTCGCATGGCGTGGAAGGCATCTCGACTCACTGCCGATGCAAAATTCACATGGACTCTTCCATACTTATCCATCACTTTACGCGGTCGAAAGGTATAACCAAGAAACGTAAATTGCACGCGAGGGAAACCGTCCTGCCGATTGATGTCTTTGCAGTATACAATTCGCGTTTTGTCAGGATGCAATTGAAGTCCGCACTGCCGAAAACAGCCACCGATCTTACGCAATGCATAGTGCGCTTGCGCCAAGCTCTTGGAATGAGCTACTCTGTTTTTGGGAGGGTCAAAGTGGCTGATATCTCCACGTTCCGCCACAAGCACCATGCCCGCCAGTTTGTCAATACCGCGCAGAGCAACCAGTGAATTAACTTTAGCCGTTCAATTAGCTTCGCCACAGTTTTAGGTTTGTTGGCAATTTCATCTCTCGATTCAGGCGTGTCCTGACCTGCATGCGCTGCTGATATCGCAATGCTTTCTTTATGTACGTTCAGAATTATATAGGCCGGATAGATCTCACCTGCCTTGCTTCAGCAGTCCTAAATGCCAATGTCGTTTCGAGTTTAAACTTCTTTGCAGTAAGCTTTTTCATGACCTGTTCTCTCAATTATGGCTCTGTGTTGCGATTTTCCATCTCAGCATAATCCACGTCTCTTGCGATGAGTAGACCAAAACACGATGTCCAGGTCGTGCTTGATGCGGTCAATGCAGAGTGGGTTATTGCTTTGATTAAAATAATTCATGAACCATTGACATCATATTCAAGTAATGGGTTTAAGTTTCTGAGATAAATCAATCTATTGTGGATCCACTTAACCATCCTTGAAGATAGCTTAAAAGTTTTTCTATACTCGAACAAAAAGATCTTGTGCAAGGCTTGCCCTCTCTTGCGCCGATGCAGGAATTTCAGCAAGTCGATCAATATACTCAAGACGCTTTTGCATACCTCTCCCATTGGCAATTTGGATAGACAATCCAGGTCTTGCATTCAACTCCAGCACCAAAGGACCAAATTCGCGATCCAATACAACATCAACCCCAAGATAGCCTAATCCAACAAGCTCATAACACTGTGAGGCCAATATTAATAATTTATTCCAGTGAGGTATTTCAAAGCCACTAATACTAGCACCAGTATCAGGATGTTGCTCAACAGGGCGGTTTTGCCAGACAGCATGCGTAGTACATCCAGTTGCTAAATCAATCCCCGCCCCTACTGCACCTTGGTGTAAATTTGCTTTACCGTCTGACATACGTGTAGGTAAACGGACCATTGATGCAACGGGTACTCCTCTGAATACTACGGTACGAATATCCGGAACACCGCGATAACTAATTGACTCAAATAATGAATCAAACTTTACACGATATTCGATAAGAGCCTGATCAGGTTGACCACCAAGGCTATACATTCCACTTAGAATATTGGAAATATGGTATTCCAGCTCTTCCTCAGTCAACAAACTACCATTATTATGTTGATAACGATCATTGATTCGTCCAATGATCACATAAATGCCATTACCTCCCGAGCCATGTGCCGGCTTAACTACGAAATCTCTATGCTCACTTACGATATCGGGAAGATTTGTTATGTCATGCTCTATTTCAATAACACCATACAACTCAGGTACTGCGATCCCAGCCGCGATTGCTAATCGCTTGGTTTGCAACTTATCATCGACCAACGGATAGAGAGAACGCTCATTGTAGCGCAGGATATAATCAGCATTCCGCCGGTTTATTCCGACAACACCTGCTCGCTTCAGATTTAGTAAGGTCCTAAACATTTTTTAGCGCTTGGCTAATGCCTGAAAGCGCCAAAGCTCTGTCAATCGGTACCCAGAGTATCGGCCAAACAACAGTGTGGCTGCTAGCACAACAAGCAGTAATTCAGGAAAAACAAATATCAAATGCTGTAGAGCATCGATATTCATCACGAGATAACCAATCGTCGCCACCAGCAAACTTCCTGCGCCCTGTTTAAATGCCTCCGCAGGACCAGCTTCATCCCAAGTGAGAGACATTCGTTCTATCATCATGGTCATGATAACCATTGGAAACAGGGCAACTGACAAACCCATCTCAAGTCCGAGCTTGTGCATAATAACGCTGGTACTAGCCATGAGAAGCACTACCATGGTCAGTACCGAAGCTAATCGTGGAATTAGCAATAGCTTCAATCGATCCACATAGGCACGCAATAAAAGCCCTAATCCGACAATCAAACAAAACAGTACTAATCCCCATAACAATTCGGTCTCCCGAAGAGCCAGTGCGATCAATACTGGCATAAATGTCCCGAAGGTTTTAATCCCAATTAGATTGCGCATCAAAACCACAACAAACGCCCCTAAAGGCACCATTAGTAATATCTTATATACATTCTGACTTTCAACCGGTAGGGAATACAGAGAAAATTCCATTATGCGCGATCCTTTCAACGCCGCACGTGATTCTGCAATATCAACTAACTCTCGAAGTGTTTTAGCTACAGAGAATTGAAGGTTCATTTCACTTCCTCCCTCGACAGAAAGGCTCTTCTGATCGCCGACTTGCCATATTACAAAATTAGCAGGCAAACCCTCCTGACCATCCTTTATATTGAGTGCGCGCCATTGAGTACCATCATAGACTTGTACCCAAGATTCTAACTCCGAATAATGTTTGCCATCCTGTAGACGTAAACCCTGGATAATTCGTGAAGGGATGCGCGCCCCTGCCAGAATCCAATTAATACCCTTAGCCAGCCTAAGAGAATTATTGATATGTTCCATCAGTAATTTCAACTCCGGAGCTGGCGAAGCGGCATTCAGCTGCTGAATAACTTGCTGCGTAAAGGAGACCGTATCTGCGG
>CAZKPL010000074.1:0-12784 GCA_964554625.1 uncultured Nitrosomonas sp.
TTGTAATGTCAAACTTGGAGCCGTGGCAAGCGCAGGTCACTATCGTACCCTCTAAGGTGCCATTGCAAAGAGAACACCCCATGTGGGTACACTTATCCCCAAGTGCATAAAAATTCCCGCCCACCATGGCAACCAGAATACCTTTTCCTGCTATCTCCACCCGCCTGGGCTGACCCTCGCGGAATTCTGCTATTTTCAATGTCGTTTTTGGCATCGCTACCTCCGATCTTTCGTAAAGGATTTTTTTGCCTTCGACGCGTACAGAAGAAAAATAATTAAACCAGAGTAATCTCATATTTAACTTTACCCTGCTCTTAATTCTCAACCTCTCAACTTGCTTTCTTGCACATTGATGCTAAGAAATAACAAACAGGCAAGCAATAATGCAAATGCATACAATTCTTGCCATCAGCGCCATGAACATCGAAAAAAGTAGCCTTGCAATCTGGTTGCCGCGTTATGGATTCGATCACGGAGAAATTGTGCATTAATAAGTTCGCTTATTGATTCCCATAAAAACTTATCTGAGTGGCAATCATTAAAAATCTCACCTGTCGGTTATAATTCTTCCATTGATGAATATTCCTCTGGGTCAAAACAAATAAACTGTTCAATAAAATTTTTTACCAATAATTAAGATTGTGGATTGTGTAATGAAAAAAATCCTGATTGCTGTTTGCAGTTACTTAATACTCTCTTCCTGTACATGGGTTAAGGTTACTTCAAAAGGCGAAGGCGTGCGCTTGGTGCAATCGGCCAGAGCAGTTCAGCCATGCAAAAAGCTTGGCAGAGTTCAAACTAAAGTAGTAAGTAAGATAGTATTTAACCGTGACTCAGAAAAAGTTGCAGACGAACTTGCGGATCTTGCGCGTAATGAGGCCGCTTTGATTCACGGCGATACAATTGTTCCTGTCTCGCAGATTAATGAAGGAAGACGCAGCTTCGATGTCTATCAATGTTTCCCAACTGGAACGTAATGATTGGCATATTCATACCGATAATGTGTGGCGGCAGCCCGATGAATGGCACAACGCGCTGGACAACCACGTAAGGTTGTAGAGCCAGAATCTGGCAATCCGCCTCTCACATAACCTAACGCGGTGTTCCCTGCTCTATCGGGTGCCGCCCAGCTACGATAAAACCATGTCTATATATTCTTTCAAGGCAACGGCATTGTTGTGTAGCTGCTCTTTTGCCGAATATAGAAATGTTACCTTGCCTTTTTTAAGGTACTCAAATAGCTCATTTATAGCCGCCTTTTCAGCATCAAGCTCAGAAAAATACCTTTTTCTGAACTCTGGCCACTTTTGAACATCGTGCTGATACCATTTGCGAAGATCATTTGATGGCGCTACCGATTTTAACCAAACATCAACCTTCGCATCTTCCTTTGACAGCCCTCTCGGCCAAAGCCGATCAACCAGCACCCTTAATCCATCTGTTGGTTCTGGTTCTTCATATACTCGCTTTATTGAAATATTCATAGTTTGGCTTAAGCGTTACACCCGTTGCACTCAGCACTCATAACTTGTAGCGGAATGCGGTTGGATACAGCGTATCATTGGCGATCATCCCTATCTATGGACTGTGAGGGAAATGAATTTTCATAAATAATCACGCCTTCCTCCGTCTTAAATAGACATGTGCCTCTCCACGCGACCTACCGGTATAATAACCGGGCTCTAACCACATATCAAACCAAACGCTTCATCATACAAAGATGAGATTTGAAGAAGCGTTGCAGGCTATAGGAAAAGGGGTCTTACGCAAGCCGAAGCAGCGTTGTTGCTGAGGAGGCTGTGATCGCACATTCCGGCGCTACACGAATCGATACGCCGAGGGTGGATTGGGATGCGCTAGTGGACAAGTGTCTTGTGCAGGTATCGCGCCGGCGGACACCGGTAGATAAAGTTATGCGGTGAGCGGAGCACTATCGCAATCGCCACATGGGTTGAAATGCCAGGCACTTTTACGCCTGGTATCGTTCTGGCGGCGGTAATCGCGATGATACGGGGGCGTTCAGAAAGGAGAAACCATGGCAAGCAAATACCACCTATTAATGGGATGGCTATTGATCCTGGCAAGCAGCAGTTTAAACGTTTTTTCGTCAGAAGCGCATTTATCCCAGGGCACGCATGTTCATGGTGAAGCGATGCTTAATGTCGTGCTTGAAGGCAGTGCTTTATACATCGAGTTCGCTTCTCCTGCCATTAATCTCATCGGATTTGAGCACGCGCCTGGCAACGATGAGCAAGCGGTTGCCTTCTCAAATGCGAAACAGATACTGGCTTCTGCTGACCGCCTGTTTCATTTTTCCGCCACTCAATGCCTGTTAGAGAATGCAGAAATCGAGGCGCCTGATATGAAAAACCATGAGCTCACAGATCATCATGAACATGCTGATTTCCATGCAAGCTATGTTTTCCAGTGCGAGCAGGCTAAAGATTTAACCACCATTTCGGTCAGGCTCTTTGCTGTTTTCCCGGGAATCCAGGAAATCAAGGCGCAATGGATTCTCCAGGACAAGCAAGGCTTTGCTTCACTGACAGAGAATAATTCCACGCTCAGCGTTCACTGAACAGTCATGGCTTATTCGGTATAGATTTCCACTTCCGCCACTTCCATCGCATAAGCAGAGGTGGCAACATCGTTTTCCGTCAGAGTTGTTTTTAACAGACCCGTCACCCAGACGGGTTCATGCAAAGCCTCAAGCTTGAGCCCTTTTTCAAAAACACCATAGACAATCTGGTTGGGAGGCGGAGGAGGAACATGGATACATGCTCCGAAATACGGTACTAAAAAGAAACGGGTGATGGTTTGTTGCTCGCCGAATTCCAGAGGCACGATAAAGCCCGGCAATCTGATCCTTTGATGGTCAAGTTCCGGCTTGATCCGTGTCGAAATAAGCGCTTGCTGGTACCGGTCGTCGCTTGCCTGGGTCATCGCCAGCATGAACTGACTGCTTAACCTATCTTCCTCGGAGCCATCTTCTATCTCGTCAAGATAAGCGGGAGGATTCAATAACGCATCGAGATCATCCTGCGGCATCAGATCGGTCCACTGGATGGTTTGATACGGCGCATCATTAAGTCCTGATTGCTGGGTTGGCGTTTCCTGGCCAGATGCTCCTCCCAAGCGTGCATTTGGCTCATTTTGGGAACAGGCGATGAGCAGCGTGGCCAGGAAGCTGATGAATAGGGCTGATTGGTTGATCAAGAAACTGAGTCTCATAAAAAGTAGTACCGATACCATGAAGTTAACGCTGTGCTAAAGTATAGTACATTAAACCCAGCATAAAACCGACGAGGATATTTTATCTTGCGTTCAAACTCTCCGGGAAATTCTACATTGGATGTTTCAGACACCCCCGCTGATGCGGTAAAAATCAACAGCCTGCGCTTCTCCTATCCCGGCAAGGCGCACCCCGCTGTTCTGGTTATTCCCGAATGGCGCGTTGCCAAAGGCGACCGGGTATTTCTCAAAGGCCCTTCGGGTACTGGAAAATCCACCCTGTTGAATTTGCTGGCCGGTATCCTGGTCGCGAATGAGGGCACTATAGAAATACTGGGCCAGAACCTGGGCGCATTATCCGCCCGCGTGCGCGATCGCTTTAGAGCGGCGCATATCGGAATCGTGTTCCAGCAATTCAATCTCATTCCGTATTTGAGCGTGCTGGATAATATCCGGCTAGCTGCCTATTTTGGTAAAAAGGATATGACCAGTCTTGATTTAACCGCAAAACAGCTTTTTGATGCGCTGGGACTGGATAACGCCTTGATCGCCCAAAAGGCCAGCGACCTCAGTGTGGGGCAGCAACAGCGCGTCGCGATTGCGCGGGCGCTGGTGAATGCACCGGAGATTCTGATTGCAGATGAGCCTACTTCCGCATTGGATAGCGATACCCGGGATGCTTTTATGCAAGTGCTTCTGGAAATCAGCAAAACCCAGGGCAACACCTTAATCTTCGTGAGTCATGACACGGCGCTGGCCCCACATTTCCATCATGTGGTTAATTTGGCTGAAATCAATCTGGCAGGAGGCAGCCAACATGTTTGTTAAGGTCGCCTGGCATAGCCTGCTCAATCGAAAATATACCGTATTACTCACGCTGATTTCGGTGGCGATCAGCACCTTTGTATTGCTTGGGGTAGAGCATATCCGGCATGAAGCAAAAGAAAGCTTCAGTAAAACGGTTTCCGGCGTGGATCTCATCGTGGGCGCCCGTACCGGCCAGCTAAACTTGCTGCTGTACTCTATTTTCCGCATCGGGAATGCCACCAATAACATCTCCTGGCAAAGTTATCGTGAGCTTGCAGCCGATCCTAAGGTGGCCTGGACGATACCGATCTCATTGGGCGACTCCCACCGCGGCTACCGCGTGATGGGTACCACCCAGGACTACTTCACACACTTTCGCTTTGGCCAGAATGTCCCCTTATCCTTTGCGCAAGGCGGGCCCTTTTCACAGTTATTTGATGTGGTGATCGGCGCCGAGGTCGCCAGGAAGCTCGGTTACCGTCTGCATGACAGCATCGTGTTGGCGCATGGCCTTGGGCAGGCCAGTTTCAGTATCCATGACGATAATCCTTTCCGGGTTACTGGTATTTTGCGGGCGACCGGAACGCCCGCCGATCACGCCTTGTATATCAGCCTGGAAGGGATGGAAGCCATCCACCTGAACTGGAAAGATGGCGTAAAAATACCGGGCAGGCAAATCTCTGTTCATGAGCTGGCAGCGCGCGACCTCACTCCCAAAAGCATCACTGCTTTCATGGTGGGGCTCAAAGCAAAAATGGCCACCTTCCATGTCCAGCGGCAAGCCAATCATTATCAAAAAGAACCACTGCTCGCCATTTTACCGGGCATCGCGCTTACCGAGCTGTGGCAAATGATGAATGTGATGGAAAATACCCTCAGATTGATTTCTGTCCTGGTGCTGCTTTCATCGCTATTGGGATTAAGCACCATGCTGCTCTCCTCCATACGCGAAAGACAGCGGGAAATTGCCGTCCTGCGCGCGCTCGGCGCTCCCCCCTTTTTCGTATTTCTCATCATTCAAAGCGAGGCGCTGTTGATTTCCCTAGGCGGCATCATCGCCGCCATGTTTGCGCTGGCGATGGGGATTTTATTTACCCAGGCGTTTCTCGCAGAAAATTACGGGATCTTCATTAGCCACTTTGCGATCAACCGTGAGACGCTCGGCATTTTGGGGGTGATCATTGCAAGCACCTGTGTGCTCGGGCTGATTCCCTCGCTCAGTGCATACCGCATGTCCTTGCATCATGGTCTTGCCGTAAGGAGTTGAACGAGATCATTCAGCCAACACGAGGGAGCACCGTAACTTTTTTTGCTATACGCTGGGCTCTGCGCTGCTCCACTGCTTCCGCCAGTTGATGCAACACCTGCTCGGTCGTCTCAAAGCTGATGCAACCGTCGGTAATACTTTGTCCGTAAACCAGTTGTTCGCGTTTTTTGCCCTCTGCTTTCTGGTTCCCTTCAACCAGATGGCTTTCAAACATCACGCCGCAAATGGCATGGCTCCCGCTGGCGATCTGTTCGGCCACATTGGCAGCGACTTCCGGTTGACGGCGATAGTCTTTATGACTGTTGGCATGGCTGAAATCGATCATCAGGGAAGGTGACAGCTTGACTTTGGATAGTTCTTCAATGGACGAAGCTACACTGGCTGCATCGTAGTTAGGCTTGCGCCCTCCTCGCAGGATGATGTGGCAATCTTCATTGCCCTTGGTCGCAAAAATGGCCGTACGCCCCTCTTTGGTTACTGAAAGAAAATGGTGTGGACGGGAAGCCGCGCTAATCGCATCGATGGCAATGTTCAGGTTACCATAGGTGCCATTCTTGAATCCAATGGGGCAGGAAGCGCCCGACGCCAATTCACGGTGTGCCTGACTCTCGGTCGTGCGCGCACCAATGGCAGCCCAGCTAATCAAATCAGCCAGATATTGCGGACTGATCAAGTCAAGATATTCCGTTGCCGCAGGGATTCCTAGGTTATTCAAATCCAGCAGCAGTTTGCGCGCCATGCGTAAGCCCTTATTGATATGGAAGCTGTTATCCAGATCAGGGTCGTTGATCAATCCTTTCCAGCCGATGGTGGTTCGTGGTTTCTCGAAATACACCCGCATCACGATGTGCAACTGCTCCTTGAAAATCTCGCGCAGATGCTTCAAGCGGGCTGCATATTCCAGCGCTGCATCCACATCGTGAATGGAGCAAGGACCGGCTACCACCAGCAAGCGATCCTCTTCACCATGCAAAATACGGTGAATGGTTTGCCGTGCTGTGTAAACCGTTTCGGTCGTGGTCTCGGTCACAGGGTATTCGCGATGCAATTCCACCGGTGGGGTGAGTTCGTGCATGCCGATAATGCGTAAATCATCGGTCTGAAATTTCATATGAGTTCCTTTATTTAATTGCTTACTGACCTAGGGTCAAAGATATTCATCCGCAGGCAATACATACAAAAAGCGAGCGGAAAGCACAAATGCTATTTTATTCCATTTCCAAATCAAACATGACGCGAAGGCGAGCAGCAGACAGTATAAATAATACGGCAAGGAGAAGTCGACAAAGTCAAGTTTGATTCAGAAATGGAATTAACTCAGACGGAACATACCTCTCCCAAAATAAAAAATGAAATGTGGTGCAGGCGATGCCGTATTACGCAGCTGAAGCAAGCATTGGGCGCTGCGCTCCTCCCACCTCAGCAAGCACGGCCAACCCCGCACACGATTATTCCAGCGAGCAGAGATGGCTGACTGTCCCTTGTTCAATCTGAATCGTGCTGTGATGAATTAAAAAGCGCAGATGGAGAGTTTCCCTGATATCCTCCATAAAGGCATCGCCCGGGTAACCGTCAGGCATCACCAAGTGGACGGTCAAAGCGCTTTCGGTGGTGCTGAGTCCCCAGATATGCAGATCATGAATGTCGGCGACGCCAGGTTGCTCGCGTAAATAGGCATCAATTGCAGCGACTTCGATATGAGGAGGGACTGCATCCAAAGCAAGCCGCACTGAGTCGCGCAGAAATCCCCAGGTAGCGATGATCACGACGGTGACGATGATCAGACTGACAGCGGGATCAAGCCAATTCCAGTCTATAAAAACGATCGCTATCCCCGTCATCACGACGCCCACTGACACAGCAGCGTCAACTGCCATATGCAGATAAGCACCGCGGATATTCAGATCACTTTGATTGCCTTTGAAAAACAGCCAGGCAGAAAAACTGTTGATGATCACCCCAATAAGCGCGACGACGGTAACCGTAACACCGGCGACAACAGGCGGGTGGGAAAAGCGTTGTACCGCCTCCCAGCCGAGCGCCCCGCACGTGACCAGCAGCAACATGGCATTGATCAGGGCAGCCAGAATCGAGCTGCTGCGTAATCCATAGGTATAGCGCTCATTCGCTGCTTTGCGCGCCAGAATGGATGCGCCAGCCGCAAGCGCCAGTCCGAGCACATCAGATAAATTGTGGCTCGCATCTGCCATCAGTGCCGTAGAGTTAGCGATAAAACCGTAAGTGAACTCGACCACAACAAAAGTGATATTCAAGGCGATGGCAATAACGAAAGCGCGCCCATTACGATCTGGCTCAGGATGCCCGTGATTGCCGTGCCCATGCCGGGATCCTCCAGCAGGATCCTGTTGAGGGGTATGAGGATGCGCCATTTGAGCTAATGATATGTCCGTTTGATGGTTAAAAATGATCGCGCCTATTTATGTCAATGACGAAGGTTAGACACGTTTCCGCGCAGATTGATGCATGACTCGACTAGCATGTGACTGTTTTTGAAGTGCGCGTTCGATAAGCACTCATGCACCGCTTCAGAGCAGCAAGCTTGCGCCCGTTATTTACAAATCGGCTGGGGTCTCCGCTATTTACATCCGTATGCTTGCACCGCCGGTATGACCTGTCACAGACTCACATAAAGCCGCCTTCTGGTGGTATTTTTTTGCCATATTCATTTTCGGTCGCTATCGCTAAGCAATGTGCAACCACGACCCATTGAGCGGAAACCCTCGCCAATGCTAGAGATGGTGTCAGGGATGCTCGCGAGGCAAAGGCTGGAAGTCGCGCCAACACTGGGTAAACGAGCAATAAAAAACCACAACCGAGAATGGTTGTGGTTTGGGTGTTAGTGGCGGACGGTTGACCACTTGCAGACTGGCCTCCCGAGCTTATGAGCACTGGCGCGGGTTGCCGCGTAAATCCGCACCTTCAGATCAGATCCTCCGCCTCCGCGAATACTCTCTGAGCCGCAGGTAACGGGCATCTTGCGCAAGCGGTGGCGCAGCCCGCAGGATCTCGTCCAAGCATTGACCCAACTCCCGAGGTGCCCACTGTTGGTCGGCAATCACTGCATTCAGCAGTAGCAATGCCTCCGTTGGAAATCGACTGCACAGGCCAGATTCGTGCAGAAGATGAACGACATAGCTCGGGCGTTCAGTTGGTTGCAACCAGTCCTGCACTGCAGCCAAGGCCGCCGGGAATTCGCCTCGGGCGGCAATGACCAGTCGGGTCAAGGGCTCAGCTATTCGCGGGGTGGCCAGTTCGCGGGACTTCGGCCAAACCTGTTGCCAGAACGGCTGGGCGCGGTTTTTCCAGTAGTTCTCACGCTGATCGGCAGCACCTTCGATGGCCTGGGAGAACGCCTGCGCGGACTCCTCCAGACCTTCTTGTGGAAGCGCACCAATCGCAGATCGGAACTCATCTACGGTGTATCCCTCGGTCGGGCCCAATGCAGCGTACGTTAGGAACGCGGCGAATTGCTGGCGGTGCTCGCCAAGATCGGCGTAGTGGTTTGCGCTATCCAGGAACTGCGGCTTGAAGGCTGTCAACAAGGGCTGGTACAAGCGCGGCGACCAGAGGAAACCCTCCCATACGGCCTTTGCTTCGGCCGGACTACTCCAACTGAACAGTGGCAAAAGATATTGCTCGGTCCACGGGCGGTCCACGCGGAAAAATGCGATCAGCCGCGAACCCAGCAGTACCCGGCCGTGGCGGAATCTGCCCACCTGCACGTCGCACAGTGTGGTGAAAAAGGGCTCGATGTCGGCCGGAAGCAGATCGTTATCGTTCGGATTCCGCTTGAACCAAAGATTGATCAGGGCCTGCGTGACATGCCCGATGGAGTGGTTAATCGCAGATCCGACGGGGTCATAGGTTTCGACGCCGTTTCGGATGATGCGAGAACCTGAGCCAGCTTCCAGCGGAAGCGCGAGCACGCGGCGGCACAGGTCTAGCAGGATGCCTTCATGGTCGTTGATCGACTTGGATGCAGCTTCCATCCACCACGTCACTCCGTGCGCAATCTCCTGAAGTACCGCATCAGGCATGGTCTGTACCAGAGGCGCGGCGTAACGCCATGACCGCATCACCATGCCTTCTTCGCTCCAGGTCTGCAGCGCTTCGTGCCATCGCCCGGCTGGCCATACACCATCCCGTGCTAGATCGCACAGCGCATACAGGCTGTGGAAGAAGCGAGTGCGGCAGACGTCGCGCCACGTATCTTCGTAGAACGGCCGCCGCTCGGGCGGCGGCTTTGTGAGCCATTGCACCAGTTCCTGCCGCTGGCGGGGAGCAATGTCGACGTCCCGGCTGTCCTCGTAGTCCGGATCACCGGTGCCACTCCTCCAGTACGAGAACTCGTCGCGCTCGTTGCTCGCCAACTGCCATTGCGGGTAGGCATTGGATAGTTCCCCTAACCGATCCGCAGCAAGTGCTCCCAGTGCGAGGCCTGATGTGTTCAGCTTGGCCAAATGCAGCCAGACGGAGCGAGCTACCAAGTCTTGCCACCGATCTGCTTCCAGATCATCCCGGTACTTCTCGCGCGGCGGACCAGCCAAGATGGCAGCCTCCAGGCGTTCCTGATCGGCTCCTGCCAACTGCCGCCCCTGCAGAACAAGCAGCCTGAACACCTCCCGCCCCGTATCTGTGGACCACAGCCACCACGCGCCATCAGCCAGCAACCAATTCACCCACTGCTCGGGCGGGATGCAATCATCCTGGCTGGCGGCAAACAGGACCAGGCGTTTGAAGGTCGGGTACGGCAACTCGAACCAAGCCTGGGCGATGCGCGTGGCGCGCACGCTGTCGTTGGCGCGAACCGCCAGCCACGCATCGGGCAGCAATTCGATCAGGCTCACCCAGTCCCGGAAACCCCGGTTTTGCCAGTGCGGCGTGATGGAGGGCAGATCCCAGTGCGAGTGGTCGCTACGGTCGTCGGCCTCACCCAACTCGCGCGACAGATCCAGCGCATCGCGCAGCAGTTGCTGTAAGTCCTCAAGCAGCTGTGGTAAAGCAGACACCCAGTGCTCGTCGGCGAGGTCGCGCAGGGCCGAATGCACATGATCGGCAGCCAGTACGAGTTCCCAATCCACCAATTGCTTGATCCGCGTGGGCTCGTCAGTGCTCGCGTCGTCGCTCCAGCGAAACGGCTTCTTCAAGGCCACCTGAGGCGCGAGCAACTCGCGCAATTCTAGGCGCAGTGTGGTGGTCAGTCCCTCCCGCTTAAGACGATCTTTCCAGCGATACAGATCGGGATCGTGCCACGGTGATTTCACCCGTCCGCTGAGCAGAAGGCGCCACAAGGTGCGCATCAAGGGGCCAGGAATGGCCTTGGGGGCGTGCAAGCGGATTTCATCCAGCTCGGTGATCTTGTTGTCATGCTCCAGTGAAGCAAAGCGATCCAGTTCGTGTTCGATCAGCCACGGCCAACGGTCGTGCAACTGCCCACCGCGTTCCGCAATCCAGATGACCAGCCTCGCGTCATCCAGATGGCGCACCAGCCAGCGAGCCAGATGGAACATGACGTCATCCCACTGGCTGCCGGTGACGCCTCCGGAGGCCAGCAGCATTGGCTGTGTGTGGTTATAGGGCGCGGGTCGATGAATCAGGCTGAAGCGCAGTTTGGCATCCACGTCGTCGCGCGGCGCCACGTCAAATCGAGCCAGATCGTCGTGCCCAAAACACTCGTCCGCGAAGGACTCCAGCAGCCAGTCCAGCGACGGGGCGGGATTGAAGTCGGCGAAGCGTTTCGCCGGCAAGCCCGATTTATCTGATAAGGCCCACAGCATCCGGCCGACGAAGTTGTCTTGCTGCGTGCTGTCCTGTGGCCGGGCCAGGGCATGTTTTACGACGATGGCTTCCTTGCCCTGCACGCCATCGCGGTAGGTGTCTGCCCAGGCGTGCAGGGTCTGGTGCAGCGCTGAATGGTCGTAGCTACCTGCGGGTACGTTGTAGAGGATGGGCGTGACGCCCTTGGCTTCCCACTCGATGGCCTTCCGGTGCTCCTGCCCTGGCTCGTAATCACCCAGCGCCCAGGCCTGCGGCGTGACTTCGCCCAGCATCCGGTCGGCCGCCAGTGCATCCATCATGTAGCGTAGTACCGGATCGTTGATGCTGTAGCCCACAAAGCAGACCACGTAGTTGCGGAACAGCTCGCTCACAAAACGGGCCGCCCAGCGTTCGGTAAGATAGGCCAAGCCGAAATCACCGCTGGTGACCACCAGACGGTTCAGGGTCGTGTCGTCCTCCTTTTCGGGTAGCAGGCCGTGCAGGTAGACCAGCCCATTCCAGCGGCTGTTCTTCGGAATTGGCAGCATCGGGGCGGCGTAGGCTTGGAACGTTTGGCCCGTGCGTTCGGCCGCCACGTGAAAGGTACGGTCGAAGTTGGTGGTGACCAGCCGAAGCGCACTCTCGCGGCTGCGCGCTAGGCGCAACAGCGCCGCCTGCGTATCGGTGGCACCCTTGCGGCGCAGTTTCGGTTTCAGCGCCTGTGCCAGTGCGCGACGGACAGCCAGACGCTGTCCAGGCAGGCGCCGTTCGAGCAGATCAAGCGTGGCGTCGAACTGTCCATGCTCGAAGGCCTCGCGCTCGATGTCCGAGAGCGTTGTCCCATTCAGCCGGTAGATCTGCTCCACCAGCCCCTTGAAATCCGGCAGACCGGCGGGGTAGGAAATACCAGCTCCACAGAAAAACACTACGCGGCCTTCCTCGTGCGCCTGCAAGAGCGCATCCGGAATGTCGGGGCCGTGGATGATGAACTGCACTCAATCCCCTCCGGCAAACACCCGCTCCAGCGTTGCTGGCAGCAGCGCGGCGTTGGCTTCGCGGATGGCGGTGTGTTTGGTCTTGAGGGCAGCGACTTCGGTTTGCAGGTGGTCGAAAGTTCGCTGCGCGGCCAGCAGAGGTATGGGCGTTTTGATGATCATCAGTTTTTCGGTTCTATGTGAAATACCGTGAGTAAGTAAACCGAAGCTTTCCACATAAGAAATAAATCATATTAATGAAGTTGTTAATATTTCGGTAGCCTCTGGCGCACCGCTTGGCAAATTGAATCTTATTATTGATGCCCTCGAAAATGCCATTGGTCAGACGAGATTCGACAAAGTGAATAATGCCGTTCCAATGAGAGATGACAGTGTTTGCAAAAGCCTGGAAAGCTGGAATGCTGGCTTGCTTGACTTCATCGCGCCACTGAGTAAGAAAAGTGTTTGCACTGTGTTTATCTGTCATGCTCCGCAGATCATTGAACAGTATTTTGAGGCGGTAGGCTTTTCCCAAAGTAGGATAGAGGCGAATCATGTGGATTAATTGTTGCTGTTGTGTTTCTGAGAGCGACTGAGGGTTTTTTAGAAAAGTGTATTTGTGGCCTTTAAGCGCATCATGTTCCTTGCGTTCAGCTTTGCACATCGTATCCACTGATGGGTGTTGAATCTGCGCTCCCCTCATTACCCCCTTACTGCCAGCCGTAGC
>CAZKPL010000075.1:0-12772 GCA_964554625.1 uncultured Nitrosomonas sp.
TAACGTGAGTTCGGCGTAAGAAAAGCAGCAAAAAGAACCTGAATTCCTTATTATGACGAAGCTATCTTGGAAAAGAGTCTCATCACGAGAGGAATCAGGTTCTATGGATACTATGGCCATTTTTTGTGCGATTGACGACTTTTGTCAAAGGTGTGAGCCGTGGTGGGGTTTCATCTGTCGGGTTACCGGACGTTCAAGCCCTATTATCTGGGCCAGGTGTTGAGATATCAGCGCCCTACTATCCGGGGTTAGTAAGTTACAACCGCTTTGTTGAGCTGCTGCCAGGTAGCCTGATGCCTTTGTGTTGTTTTCCGGTCAGCCGCTTTGGGCGCTGCAGTGGGATCAGCTTTATTGATTCGACCAAGATCAGTGTGCCACAATCGCCGCATCTGGTCGCATAAAGTGATAGCAGAATTTGCTGCCCGGGGAAAGACTAGCGTGGATTGGTTTTATGGATTCAAGTTGCACTTGGTCATCAATGACCAGGGGGAATTGCTGGGAGTGAAGATCACGGCGGGCAATATCGACGACCATGAGCCGGTACCGGAGCTGGCACATTCTTGGCTTGGTAAACTATTTGGTGATCGGGGGTTACATCTCTCAGCCGCTCTTTGGGCAACTCTGGGAGCAGGGCGTGCAGCTCGTTACCAAAGTGCGTAAGAACATGAAAAACAAACTATTGCCATTGTTTGGCAAACTCTTGTTGCATAAACGCTCGATCATTGAGACTGTCAACGATCAATTGAAAAACATCTCACAAATCGAACATTCCCGCTATCGCAGCCCATTTAACTTCTTTGTTAATTTGATAACTGGCCTAGTCGCTTACACTTTCCGCGAGAAGAAGCCTTCCCTTAATATTGATGAGGTAAAAAAACATAATGCACTCACTAACTACCAACCCATTTTGAGCAGTATGATGATAAATCCTCTTTGTAGTTGCTTCCCATGCCGATTTTGTCAAATTACCCAGCATAGTGCGGCCCGTCATAATCCCTAACGATGTGACTGGCAAATGCACCATGGTTGGTGTTAGCATGTTGCAAGCCTAATGCGAGTATTTGATATTGATCAGGAAGAAATCACCAAAAAAATACATGAGCATCACCATGGAACAATTGGCGTATTGAGCCATGACCGAATTAATCCAAAGGCTAAACAATTGTTCGCTGAACTTAACCAGATTGCACGCTGCTGGCAATAAGAAATAATGATCGCAAGCGTCAATATGAAATGTTTCGTTTTGCGATGTCATTGCTTATATGTTCTTGTTACGTTTATTCTCATGTTTTTTCTTCTTGATATTTTTGGAGTATTCTTATGAACATTTTTGATGGAATTGATAAATTAGTTAACGGAAATGAATCTGCTGCTATATTGAAAGAACCCATTCTTCTTCTTAAGGAGCAGTTCGCTTCTCTCTTTGCGCAGCTTTCCATATGCAAAAATCAGACGACAGCGCTTATGGAAGAAATATCGAATCTCAAGATGGAGAACGAAAATATTAAATTTGAGAACCGCAAGCTACGCGAGAAAATAGAGAGTTTCCATAATATTAAGTTTGAAAACCATAAGTTGCGCGAGAAAATAGAGGGTTTTCATGATTCCAATCCTCATAAACATGCTTGCGAGCATTGCAGATCAACTAAATTGAAACTGATACGCAGCCGACATAGCCACATATTTGAGGATTTAGGTGTCAGAAATGTGTTTTTTACATGCGATGAATGTGGAAACGAATCGTCTTTCATGATTGCTTTGCCTAGTAGTTAAGGGAATTCTAATTAAGTCAGTTATTCCGGTTTTTGGGGAAAAGATCATTTTAGTCTGCGCTGCAGGCAAGCAGAGCCAGACGGTTGCTGCGTAATGTGAGTTTTCAGAATTTCGTGTCAATAAATAGCGCAAGCAGTATGCAAAGTACTGTATTGCTGAACTTGAAGTGAGCAACGACCTGCAAACCTGAAACATATGAAAAGTGTTTAGGGATAGGTTGTTATCCAAACAGGATACAAAATTACCTGAAGGTTTGGTCAGATCAAATTGTCCAGCCTTGGCAAGGCAACTGGGCGCAGGTACTCATTAACCAGAATACTCAGCTGTTTAAATGGCGTCAGCCTGAAGTTAAAGGCAGTCAAATAAGAAATACAATAGCTAATTTACGCAATTAGACGGTAGTTGAGTCACGAGGCGTCCAACTGGGAACCGCGATCCGGCTTGCTTCGTTTGATTCGCCGTAAACCGCCATGAGCCCACCTTTACTACCCTTCCTGGCGCATCATGCGCTCCACCGCTCAACATACTATTCAGAGAGCTTGCTAGGATTTTTTCCAGAAGACCCTCAATACTTGCCGAATATTTTCCGAAATTAAACTGAACATGAACTAGAGGATTATTGATGAGAATATCGACCAATTTGTACCTGGGAGGAATTGCGGCGATTTATTTGCTGTGGTTGTGTTGCTGGTTGGTTTTGGAGGACCAGGCTTTCGGGCTGGATTTTTACAATTGGGACCAGGCACTTGTAGCCATAGCAGCCGCGTTTGCAGCCTTCTTTGCCTCATTGAATGTCATCAGACCCTATGCCATATTCATGGCCATCCAGGGTTTCGGTCTCATTCTGCTGATGATCTCCTGGCTGACCTATGATCCGAATGGGAGTCATAGTTTTTTACATTTTGCTCAAGACGGCCCCCCAAATTATTCCAATATCAGTTTTAGTGGATTTGTTTTTAGCTGGGCGTGTGCCTGGGGTTATCTGGCGATAGAGCTGTGGCATCGTTATCCTCCGACTGTGCTTACTAAAGCAGTCTTTTCTCTGCTCTTTTTTGGTTTGGCATTGATTCTGGCGAGTTTTTATTATCCACAGTATGGTTTGAGCCTCAACACCATGACAGGGCGGCTCGATGCGGTGACTGCTGGCCTTGAGTTTCTGGTATTAGTGATCGGTCTGGGGTGTATTTTATTGAAGGCGTCATTTGTTATTAACTGGATGCTGCTGGCAACGGCTTTGCTGATAGCAAGTGATATGGCTTACAGCGAACAGTATGTGCCGACGGGTATTGAACCCGTCTGGATGTTCGGTCAGTTTTTATTATTATCCTCATATTTACTGCTTTCTGAAATCAGAAAAGAAAATTCTAAGAAAACAAACGATCTACATTTTCAGGATAGCAAGAGCGGGCGCTCAAGGTCTGATTTATCAGGGATTCTCATTCTGCTCTCCTTGGGTGGAATATTAATGATGGTGGTGCTAAACCTGATTCAGATTCACCTCGTCTGGAAAGCATTTTTTGTAGTTTTGCTTATCGTCGCCTTAGTAGTCAGTGTCGTCTGGCTGACTGACCATTTTGACGATAGCGTACAGTATCTTAAAAAGTATACAAAGCGTTTGCACCAGAACCGGCTGGAGCATGCAGACTGGCGGACTGAAGATGGACAAATTCAAGCGACACTTCAGTCTACCGGCCTTGGCGGCTATCTTGATGCACTCAATCAATCAGCGCATCAGCTTAAACAGAATGTCATTTTTCTGGGGCCAGAGAGGCTCTATCCCGAGGCGGTCAGGAGCGCTGAGCCAGGTCGGATAAGTTGTTTTATTGTCATGCCATTCAGTCTTGAATGGTCTGGCGATGTTCACCGGATTCTGTCCGGTGTCTGCAAATCGTTAGCTGTTCAGCCTATGCGGGGGGATGATGTGTTTAAACCCAGCGATATACTGGTTGATATTTGGCAAAGCATCAATGTCGCAAATTTCGTTATTGCTGATATTTCGGGAAGAAATCCTAATGTGCTTTATGAACTCGGTATTGCTCACACGCTCGCCAAGCCGGTGCTGATCATCTCAAAAAATAACGACGATATTCCGATTGACCTCAGTACCCGTCGAGTGATCATCTATGGCCGGAACGAAGCACATTGGCAAGCAGAACTTGAAACTAAAGTAACTTTGGCAGTCCAGGAAATCATCCGTGCTTATTCTTTGGATACATCGACTAAGCCCAATATCCTCAGCAGAGCCGGAAGTATTTGATTGCTATTTTATTTTTCTGTCGCAGGAATTTAAGTTGGATAACCTTGGCAAAATTATCTTTAATGCATTGACTTCTGCATGCACAGGATGGGGGAAAATCGCCGCAACTGGGATATTATTTGGTATGCTGACAATTATTGAGCATTTGATGCCTGTATAGCTCGTGATCAGAGAAAACCTACCATGAACAATGACACTTTCAATCTAGATAAAAATCAACTGATACAACGTGCCTTTGACCAGATGGAGAAACGTGTACAGAGTGCTGACTATACATTACGCCAGAGGTTGGCATTGACCTGCCGTATCTTGTTCGATAATGGCCATGATTCCGGATTGGCGGGCCAGATTACGGCGCGTACGGAGCAGCCGGGTACTTTTCTGACACAGCGGCTTGGCCTGGGATTCGACGAAATCAGCGTGAGTAATCTATTGCTGGTCGATGAGAATTTGCAGGTACTGGAGGGGGAGGGTATGGCTAATCCCGCTAATCGCTTTCATGCATGGGTCTATCGGGCGCGCCCTGACGTAAGCTGCATCATTCATACCCATGCCGTGCATACCGCGGCTTTGAGCATGCTGGAGGTGCCTTTGGAAATTTCTCACATGGATAATTGCGTGCTGTATGATGATGTGGCTTTTCTTCCCAAGTGGCCAGGAGTGCCGGTTGGCAATGAGGAAGGTGAACTGATTGCAGCCGCGTTGGGCAGTAAACGTGCTTTATTGTTGGCGCATCATGGCTTGCTGGTGGCCTGTAGTAGTATTGAAGAAGCCTGCTTATTGGCACTTGCATTTGAGCGGGCTGCACGCATGCATCTACTGGCTGCTTCAGCTGGCAAGATTCAGCCGATAGATCCTGAGCTTGGGAGTGAGGCGCATGACTGGATTCTGCGCGCGCAACGCAACGCAGCTGCATTTGCTTACTATGCGCGTCGCAGTCTGAAACAGCAACATAATGCAGACTGTTTACTGGAATGAACTCGATTCATTTTACTTCCCTGACGCAGCGTTTCGCGATCTGGTTTTTCCTTGTCGCGCTACTACCCATTCTTCTGATTGGTTATAGTCTACTGCAAACGTTTGAGACCGAGATTCACAAGGCAGCTATCCAACAGGTTTCAGCAATCGCTGATAAGAAAGTCGAACAAATTAATTCTTACTTGTATGAACGTTTGCACGATGCTAATTTAATTCAGGCAACCGAAACCACGCATCAGGCCATAGATCAATTTACCAGTGTGTTTAATCAACATGGTATTGATACTGAGGTTTATCATAAACTGGATGCAACGTATCGTGAGCACTTTGAGCGCTTCGTCGAGGGTGCCGGATATTACGATGTATTCCTGATTTCCACTGAAGGCTGGATAGTCTTTAGCTATGCCCATGAGCATGATTTTGCTACTAACTTGCTTACTGGCCCTTATCGGGATACAGGGTTGGGTAAGGTATTTCGTGAGGCAGTGGGCACGGGTAAGAGCAGCATCTCGAACTTTGAGTATTACAAGCCTTCAAAAGGTGCTATTGCCGCTTTTGTCGGCGTTCCCATCTTTATTGAAGGTGAAATGCATGGTGTTTTTGCGCTGCAGATCTACAGCGAGCGTGTATTTGAAGTACTCACTAATAATGTAGGTCTTGGAGAGAGCGGTGAAACAATCGTTACTCGTCTTGAGAACGATCGTATGGCGTTGGTGATGGCGCCTTTGAAAGATGAACCCGATGCAGCGTTAAAGCGGACAATTTCTCTCGATGATCCCATTCTTTCGGCTACTATCAAAAAAAGCCTGGATGGTCAGGGTGGCGGTGGGACGGTTATTGATTATCGTGGCAATGAGGTGGTAGCGGCATGGCGTTACCTTTCACGGATGAGCTGGGGAATGGTCGTACAGATCGATGTGGAGGAAGCATTTGCATCTGTGTTCCGGGTGCGTACTACTGGCCTCGTGATTCTGGGCCTGACCTTTATTCTTGCCATACTGGGCGCATTATTGTTTAACCGGCGCGTAGTGATGCCTTTGAAAAAACTCAATCAAGGAGCGCAGGCGATTGCGTTGGGGGATCTGCAGCAGCGAGTGCCTATCGAAGGATGGGATGAGACAGGGAAGTTGGCTGATGCCTTTAATACAATGACCGAGCGGCTGAATACCAGTTATCGCGAGCTGGAAGCGCGGGTCGCAGAACGGACGGCTGAACTGGAGTACGCCAATGCCGAGCTGGCTATCAAGGAAGAAGAGACGCGCTCTGTGGTCGAGCACATGGTGGATTGTGTCGTCACCACCGACGAAAGAGGCGTCATGCTTTCCGTCAATCCAGTGATGGAAAAACTGTTTGGCTATACCAGCGAAGAAGCGATTGGACAGAATGTAGCTATTCTGGTTCCTGAGCCGGATCGAAGTCAGCACGAGTTTTATATGGAACGGTATTGCAAAACTGGTCATGGACAAGAATATGTCGGCCGCCCCTATTTACCTGGATCACATGGCATCGGTCTTGGGCGCGAGGTGGAAGGGGTGCGCAAAAATGGTGAATTGATACCTATCTATCTCGCAGTCAGTGAATATTTCGTAGGGGAAAAACGCCATTTTACGGGTGTGATGCGTGATATTCGCGAGCATGTAAAAATTATGAAGGATCTGGAAAATGCCCGGCTTGAAGCAGAGCAGGCCAATCAGGCCAAATCAGCTTTTCTGGCGGCAATGAGTCATGAGATTCGTACACCTATGAACGGCGTGATTGGGATGATTGAAGTGCTACAGCAATCAAGCTTGAACAGCTACCAGATGGAAATGACCAATCTAATCCGTGAATCGGCTTTTGCATTGCTGGAAATCATTGAGGATATCCTTGATTTCTCAAAAATTGAAGCAGGCAGGATAGAGATAGAACTCACACCTATTCCATTGGCGACGGTGGTGGAAAAAGCGTGCAGTATGCTGGAGCATATGGCGACCAGCAAGGAGGTAGAGCTGACTTTATTTACCGATCCGGCTATTCCTGAAGAAGTTTTTGGCGATGCCCTGCGTCTGCGTCAAGTGCTGGTTAATCTGATCAACAATGCAATCAAGTTTTCCAGTGGGCAGCAGCAGCCAGGGCGGGTTTCAGTGCAAGTGACCATGATCGAGTCAAGCCCGGATCGGGTGTCCGTCGCGTTTCAGATAGCGGATAATGGTATCGGGATGAGTGAAGAAACACTAAAGCGTCTTTTCATGCCTTTTACTCAGGGAGATGCTTCAACGACTCGGCGTTTTGGAGGGACTGGATTAGGGCTGACGATTACTCATCATCTGGTGAAATTAATGGGAGGGGAAATTACCGTACGAAGTGCTCCGGGTAAAGGTTCCACTTTTACCGTCAACTTATCATTTAAACCTTCGTTGACTAAACCAGCCAGCAGCGAGGATATAATTGATTTGACAGGGCTCTCATGCCTGGTGCTCGGTGGCGATGAGGGGCTAAGCAACGATCTGGTCGCTTACCTAAAGTATGCCGGCGCTAATGTAGAGCGTGCCGCTGATCTAGCCGCGGCTCGCGAGCGAATCAGAGTATTTCCAGCTACACAGTGGTTATTGGTAATTGATGCAGGGCATGAAGAGCCACCTGTGGATGAGTTGCGTCTGGCTTTCCGCACTCGATCAAATCTGAATTCACATGATCAACCCCATTTTGTCATCATTAAGCGGGGGCGGCGCCATCGGGGGCGCATTGAGGAAGATGGATTGGTTACACTGGATGGAAATATCCTGTATCGTCAGTCGTTTCTCCAGGCGGTTGCCGTTGCAGCAGGTAAAGCAAAACTGGAGGAAGAAATACCTTTGCTAGAGGAAGCAAAACGGATTACGCCACCTTCACGCGAAGAAGCTTTGCGGCAAGGAAAGCTGATTCTGGTGGCTGAAGATAATGAGATCAACCAGAAAGTCATCCGGCAACAACTGGCCTTGCTGGGTTATGCAGCCGATGTAGTAACAGATGGACGCGAAGCCCTGAGTCGCTGGGAAAGCGGCGACTATGCTTTGATTCTGACTGATCTGCATATGCCGGAAATGGATGGCTATCAACTGACTCAATCCATACGCACTGCCCAGACCGTGCTAAACCGTATTCCAATCATCGCGTTGACTGCCAATGCGCTTAAGGGCGAAGCCGATAGATGCCGCGCTATTGGCATGGATGATTATCTGAGTAAACCAGTACAGTTGGAGCAACTCAGAGGAACCTTGGGGAAATGGTTAGAGGTGCCGGAACATAAGCCGGTCATGCTTGATGAGACTATACCCGCCAGCCAGCCATCCACATCAGTAGATGTGAGTATCCTTAAAGCATTGGTAGGCAATGATCCTGCAATCATTCGGGAGTTTTTGCAGGATTTCCATATAAATGCCAAGGAGATTGGCAAGCAACTCCATGCTGCTTACCAAGCCAACCAATTTGACAAGATCAAGGCAGCTGCGCATAAACTCAAATCATCAGCACGATCAGTTGGTGCGGTAGGGTTAGGGGAGTGGTGCGCGAAAATAGAACAAGCGGCCAAAGATAGCAATGAAAAAGAATTAACCAGTTTGCTGCCTCATTTCGAAGCAGAGATGGCAGCGGTGGATATTTATCTTGATACACTGGATAAAACGCGCTGAGGAAGAGCAATGAAAATTCATGAATACCAGGCTAAGGAGATTTTACGTCGATACGGTGTGATGACACCACAAGGAATCGCTTGCTTCAGCGTAGAGGAAGCTGTTTCTGCCGCTGAAAAGCTAGGTGGTGGCAGATGGGTTGTCAAGGCACAAATCCATGCAGGTGGGCGGGGTAAAGGCGGGGGGGTAAAATTGGCGCAATCGCTTGCAGAAGTCCGGTTGCTGGCGGAAGCTATGCTGCATAAACCGCTGATCACGCCTCAAACAGGTCCAAATGGCCAGGTAGTTCATCGTCTCTATATCGAGCAAGGCGTGGACATCCACCACGAATATTATGTGGGAATCGTCGTTGATCGCAGCCGTCAGCGCGCTTGCCTGATGGCGAGTTCGGAAGGAGGCATGGATATCGAGCAAGTTGCAGCGAGCACGCCAGAGAAGATCTATAAGATCCTGATTGATCCCATATCCGGATTGACTGATCAGGACGCAGATGCCGTGGCGGGCAAAATCAACATACCTTCATCCAGCCTAACTGCAGCGCGGCATCTGCTGAAAGGTTTGTATCTGGCTTTTGATGAAACTGACGCCTCACTGCTTGAAATCAATCCACTCATTGTGACCCACAACGATCAAGTGCTTGCGCTCGATGCAAAAATGAATTTTGATGATAATGCACTGTTTCGTCATCCCGATATCGTCGCTTTACGCGATCTGGATGAAGAAGATCCAATGGAAATTGAAGCAACCGGGCATGGTCTTTCGTACATTTCACTTGATGGCAATATTGGTTGTTTAGTAAATGGTGCAGGACTTGCCATGGCTACCATGGATATCATTAAGCTTTATGGGGGAAGTCCAGCTAATTTTCTGGATGTGGGAGGAGGAGCGACAGCCGACAAGGTGACCGAAGCATTTAAAATCATGCTGCGCAATCCAAAATTGCGGGCTATCCTGGTCAACATCTTTGGTGGAATCATGAAATGCGATGTTATTGCCGAAGGAGTCACAGCTGCTGCACGGGAAGTAAAATTATCGGTACCGCTGATCGTGCGCCTGGAAGGAACCAATGTGGAGTTAGGTAAGAAAATTCTCGCTGAATCAGGATTACCGATTATTTCAGCAACGAATATGGCCGATGCTGCTGAAAAAGCGGTCAGTGCAGCAGCACGAGGAGTTTAGATCATGTCTATCCTGATTAATCGTCATAGCCGGGTGATAACACAAGGAATTACCGGTAAAACAGGACAGTTCCATACCCGACTTTGTCGTGAATATGCCAACGGGCAGCAATGTTTTGTAGCAGGTGTCAATCCTAAAAAGCCAGGTGAACAATTTGAAGGCATTCCCATTTATGCGACAGTGCGGGAAGCCAAGGAAGCTACCGGAGCGACTATCTCAGTCATTTATGTTCCGCCAGCTTTTGCTGCGGCTGCCATTGATGAAGCAGTGGAGGCTGATCTCGACCTGGTCATCTGTATTACGGAAGGAATACCGGTGCGCGATATGTTACGCACCCGCTATAAGATGGAGGGTCGAAAAACGCTGCTGATTGGCCCGAATTGTCCCGGGATCATCACGCCAGATGAGATCAAGATAGGCATTATGCCTGGTTATATTCACAAAAAAGGGCGGATTGGCGTGGTTTCCCGATCCGGCACCCTGACGTATGAAGCCGTCGCGCAGCTCATGACATTGGGACTGGGGCAATCAACCTGCATTGGCATTGGCGGTGACCCGATCAACGGATTGAAGCATCTCGATGTGATGAAATTGTTCAATGAGGATGATGAAACCGATGCAGTGCTAATGGTAGGCGAGATCGGAGGATCGGATGAGGAAGATTGCGCGCGCTGGATCAAGGACAATATGAAAAAGCCGGTGGTAGGCTTTATCGCAGGCGTAGCAGCCCCGCCAGGAAAGCGCATGGGACATGCTGGTGCGATTATTGCCGGTGGTCAAGGAACGGCGCAGGAGAAAATTGCCATCATGGAAGCATGTGGTATTCGTGTTACCCGTAATCCGGCAGAGATGGGTAAATTACTCAAGTCAGTGCTGTAAGCCATAAAGGTGCTAAGAGGTTATTTAGATATAAAGAGGAAGCTAACGATGCATCAAATCTCAGTTGTGTTTTTAATCATTTTGCTTGCAAGCTGCGCAGCGACTGGTCCATTTCCGCCTCCTTCTAAACCTACTGTAAAACCTCTGCCTGGATCACAAACGGTGCCTGAACAGCCGCAACGCCCAGCCGGCCCTTTACCGCCCAGTGCGCGGCCAACTTATAATCTTGGAGGCTATCCGCCGGCTACTAAGGAAGGCTACATTGATGGTTGCGAGACTGCGAAAAAGACTCGCTATGGCTACAAGGATGAGCAACGTTATCGCAACGATGGACAGTATCGGATGGGATGGGATGATGGGTTTGCGATTTGCCGCAGTAAACGCTAATTAATTGCAATGCGGGTTACTCAATACACTGCACTAAATCAGCCTTTCTCTGTATCACGGCACCAACTGATTCATTCTTGTTCTAATTCCGGTGGAGTGCATCACGCTTGGTCAGCTTAAAATCTAGATTAACAGCGGTTCTTATATTTTTATTTGCGATTACGACATTATCTGCATGGTCTGCTGATATTCCGGATACAGTCCGTCATGCGCTTAAACAAGCAGAAATTCCCGAGACGGCGATCGGCGTTTATGTCAAAGACGTGAATGGCAAACAACCCATTCTTGCTGTTAATTCAGATACAGTCCTGAACCCTGCTTCGGTGATGAAACTGGTGACCACATATGCAGGCTTGGAGTTACTCGGTCCTGCCTATAGCTGGCGGACTGAAATCTATGCGCTAGGTAAGATAAAAAATGGCGTTTTACAGGGTGATCTGGCGATCAAAGGGTATGGAGATCCCAATCTCAATCTGGAAAATTTCTGGCTGTTGGTTCGCCAGATCCATCAGACCGGCCTGAAAGAGATTACGGGTGATTTGGTTCTGGATACCAGCTATTACAACATTGCGGTTGGTGATCCTGGCGCTTTTGATGGTGATCGTTATAAAACCTACAATATTTTCCCTGAAGCGGTGCTGGTGAATTATCGTGCCTTAGCATTGCATCTGATACCTCACCCAGAAAATAATACCGTGCGAGTAGTGGCTGATCCTGCCTCGGAATTGCTTGAATTACAAAATAATCTGAAACTTACTCGCGGCAACTGCGGTGACTGGCGTAATCAGCTTCATATCGATGTGCGTACGCATGAGGGAAATAATGGCCGGGTAACTGTTATCTTTAGCGGCAACTACGCTATTCAATGTGGCCAGAATACCTACCATTTGAGCCTACACAAAAGCTCTGTCTATATTCACGATTTATTCAAAAAATTATGGGCGCAGCAAGGTGGCTCATTCCGGGGATCCGTGCGCAATGGCGTGGTACCAAACGGAATATTGCCTCTCCAAGTATACTACTCGCCGCCCCTCGCTGACATTATTCGAGGAATCAATAAATTCAGTAATAATGTTGCTGCACGACAGCTCTATTTGACGCTGGGAGAAACGGCAATTCCGTCAAATAGCAATGCATCGGTTTCACTGGATCAGTCCGATATAGCCATTAGGCAATGGCTATTTTCTAAACGCCTAAGCTCTCCTGACTTGGTTGTGGAGAATGGCTCTGGATTATCGCGTAAGGAGCGTATCAGTGCTTACCATATGGGAGAATTATTAATGGCAGCATTCCACAGTCCAGTCATGCCTGAATTCATCTCGTCCCTGGCGATTGCAGGGGTGGATGGTACTATGAAAAACCGCTTCAGAGATACATTGATTGCAGGTAAGGCGCATCTGAAGACAGGTACGCTCAATGGGGTGATGGCGATAGCGGGCTATCTGTTGGACCATAAAGACCGGCGTGTCGTGATTGTGTGCTTTGTTAATCATCCCGAAGCAGGCAGCGCGCGCCCAGTAATCGATGCGCTGATCAGATGGATATATGAAAGATCATAAGAATCATGCTGTTCTTGTATTTCATTTTGTTTTTTTACTGAGCTGATGGAGATAGAACGGAGATGGTATGGACGCCTCCCTCCCCACCGGGGAGCCGGGGTAAGCAATAC
>CAZKPL010000076.1:0-12731 GCA_964554625.1 uncultured Nitrosomonas sp.
TAACGTTTGCTTCCTTCCGAACAACAGTCAACTCAAAAAGTAATTTAGTTCAATTGGTTAGTGAGTGCGTAACTTCGCTTCGCTCCCAATAGCCGGCGCCAAAATTCATTAAACTGTTCAAAATCATGCGCTTAGTTGCATGGACGTGGCCGGGTCAAGAATGCCACTGCAGTGTCTCATTCAGGAGACTCGGTCATGAAACTAAAAAGATAAGGCCCGGTTTCCCGGGCCTTATTAACTTTTTCGATAATCAGCCGAACTTGCGCTTGGCGTCGAGAGCGAGGCCGAGGCCGACGCTGCCGAACATGTCGCCTTCGACCACCTTCACGCCCGGGAACATCTTGACAATGCTGTCCTTGACGATAGGGATCTGAGTGGAGCCGCCGGTCAGGAACAGAGCCTGGATGTTGGCTGCCTTGAGGGCGGCCTGATCAAGGGTCTTCTGGACCGTCATGAGAATTCGCTCCACCGCCGATTCAATGGCGATGTTCAGCTCCTCCCGAGTTACTGTCACCGACAACTGGTTGACCACATTGCCGAGGTCGATCGTTGTTGAAGGTTCCTGCGTAAGCCGGATCTTTGCATCTTCGACCTTGGAAGCCAGGTTGTGCCCCTGGCGGCTCTCGATGATGCTGATAAGGCGATCAACAAGCTCAGGGTACTTTGCCTCATAGCGAACTTGCCGCAGATCGATCATGGTCTTCTTGTTATAGAGCCAGTTGATTCGCTGCCAGGTCGCCAAGTCAAAGAAGTAGCTTGTAGGCAGGTCCCGTTTGCCGTCGGTAGTGGGCGTGCGGAACCCCAGGTGCGGCATGACCTTGGCCATGCTGAGCATCCGGTCGAAGTCGGTACCGCCGACATGCACGCCCATGTTGGCCAGGATATCCTCCCGGCGGTCCACGGCCTTGGCACGTTCCGTCGACACCCGCACGATCGAGAAGTCGGAGGTACCACCACCGATATCGACGATCAGCGCAAGCTGTTCTTCATTCACCTGTTGCTCATAGTCCAGCGCCGCAGCGATGGGCTCGAACTGGAAGGTGATGTGCTTGAACCCCTGACCCCTAGCAGCCTTCTCAAGCTGGCCTTGGGCTTCTGCATCGGCCTCGGCATCATCATCCACGAACTGGACAGGACGACCGAGAACGACATTGGCAATATCATCCCCAATCTCATGCTCGGCTTGAGCCTTGAGGTTGGCGATGAAGGTACCGAGGATGTCAATGAACGTCATCGAGCGGGCTTTGACTCGGGTTGAGTCGTTCATCAGGCTTGTCCCCAGCACGCTCTTGAGAGCCCGCATGAGACGGCCTTCTGCCCCGTCGATGTATTCGCTGATAGCCTTGCGGCCAAAGTAGGTCTGATCGTCCTCAAAGCTGAAGAAGATCGCACTCGGGATAGTTACCCGGGTGTCCTCGACGGGCACGAGACGCGGCTTTCCAGCATCAATGATGCCGACCGTAGAATTCGAGGTCCCGAAGTCGAGACCACAGTAGCTTTTCTGCATATCTGTCTCCCTGCGAGATCCTAAGCAAAATGCTCAAGATATGGCTTCAAGGGCCATGTAGGTAGCCAAGCCTTTGAAGTCAAGGCTTTAAGGCTATTTTCTAAGGATATCGGATTTGAAGAATTTCTCCTGAAAATCGACAAAATCCCTGATTTCTTTCTCGCTGAAATCCTTCCCCTTGGGGGCAATAATCAACTTATCGTCGCTTTCCTCAGTCCGGCGCAGAACGGCAATGCAAAACCCCTTAAAAGCCCCCAGCGGCTCGTCTACCCCTATCAGGTAGGCGTCCAGTTCTTCCCCATCGGGGGATAAGGTATTAGGAATATGGCCATAGTTTACCCCGTAAATGATATGGGCATGTTTTGGGTGGGCTGAGCCCAATGGGCGCTCAATAACCATTTCGACTTCTTTGCCGATAAAACTGGTGGAATCAGTAAATTTGCTCACAATCAGGCTCTTTCGTTGCCTCAATGTAAGCAAAGCCGGGCCGAAGGTAAACCTTCGGCCCGGCATTTAGTCGCTAAGACGGTTTCCCGATCCAGGTGCAGAGATAGTCCATATGCACCAGATGGTCGCCATCGTGGATTGCAGGGTTCTTGGGAAAGACCTGCGTGGGTTTGATGTCGCGAGGACAGTAAGGATCCCTCGCCAACATTGAGGCCTTACCGGTCAGGTGACGGTTGTAGAGATACGACCGTGCCGTACACCCACCCCCGCAACTGCTTGCCATGCTGCAGCCCGAACATCCTTCGACCATTTCAGGGTTGGCGTTCCGTTGCCGGAACACCCTGAACTGGTCGGAATTGAGGATGTCGATCAGGTCGTGACGGAGGAGATCCATCGGCGCCTTGTAGTCATGAAGATAGACACAAGGGCTGATGAATATCTCGCCGCTCGGCGTGATCGAGTGGATGCGGAACGATGTCCTACCGCAGGGACAGCGCCGAGCTCCCTTGTACTCGGTTACGGCGGCCAAGGGAGGTTCACCGAGATCGACCGGCACACAGAGTTCAAGAAGCCTTGCGAAGCCCGCGTAGTACATCTCTGGCGGAAGGGCGATTTCCATGTGCTTCGGCTCGGTCGGCTTGACCGGGTTGATTCGCACATGGGCATCGTACTTCTTCGCCAGCTCGACCAGGCTCTCGATATGCCCCGGCGAGAAATTCCAGTTCATAGCCGCCATAATGCACGTATGCGGCAGGTCATGTTTCTGGCAGATCTCGAGGGACTCGACGGCTTGCTGGAAGATCCTCGCTCCCCGGTTCTTGTTGTGCTCCTCCTCAAACGGTGAGTCGAAGGAGATATCGCAATCATTCAGCAGGTCGAATGCCTCCCGATGGTCGCGATAGAGCCGGAGTAGGGTGATGCCGCTGGTCGTGAGACCAACGGTGATCTTCGCATCTGCGAGGCGCTTAATGATGTAGGGCAGCAGGGTGTCGCGGGGATTGGGACCGTTGGTGAACAGGGGTTCGTTACCACCCAGGTTCACGGTCTCGATTCCGTTGACTTCCAACTGGCCAACAATCCGGTCGATCATCTCGACCGTCATGTTTTGCCCTTTCTCGCGTGCATTCATGCTGTAGCAATGCGTGCAGCGATAGGGGCAATCATTGCCAAGCGTCCACCCGATGTTACGGGGCGTTGCCGGGATCTCCGGTGCCCCCCCGAATTCATGGGTCGGGCCGGTTTTCAGTCGGTAGTGTGCCAGACGGTCAAAGTCCAGCGCGTGCTTTTGCACGAGGTCTAAGTCAACCATGTTAGCTCCTGTGATTGGCTTTTCAGCCGACGAAGGGATTTAGCTCAGCGTCGTAGACCAAACCTGCAGTGACGTAGGCCTGATCGACTTTCTTCTCAAAGGTGGCGTACCACCCCTGCTGGGCAAGAATCTCTCCTTCCACAAGATCATTCAGACCGGATGCCCCTGTTTCCAGGATCATCCGCATCATCCTCAGGTCTTTCTGCCTGAGTTGAATGCCTAGATCGTGGAAGGTGGCAAAGTCTGCCTGGTTGATGGCCTTGGGCGCACTCAGCGGATCAATCGTCTTGTCGTAGATCCACATGTGGGCCTTATGCCATCGTTTGAGTGCCTCGTAGATGGGAACAACTTCCGGATGCTCGAAAGGGTACTTGCTGTTACCCATCCCGTCGAAGACGAGAGAGGTATCATTCTTCCTTTCGATCAGCCGCGTCAGGGGAGTTCCCTTGGCGGCATACATCTCGGTAAAGATGCCCTTGCTGGTCGTCCAGATGTAGCAGGACATGCCCTCATGGTTCTCCCATAGCTCGTCGATTGTCGTGCCGTGGTCGAAGAGGATGGCCAATAAGCCAATCTCGAAATAGGCCTCAACCTTGCGTTTTACAAGGCGCCATCTTATAAATCATACACATGGCAATAGACGGTCACGCACACTTTACGGGCTCCCTGCCACTCCCCTTTGTCGAGCATATGGCCATCTCAGCCCATTACGGCGAGAATTCCTACGAATTTACGTTGGACCAGCATCTGGGGGCATTTGAGAAACTGGCAGCCAGCTCTATCGATCGCTTCTGCCACGCCACCGTTTTGTGGCTCCCCTCTTCTCGCCTTACCTCCACGCCAGCTCAGGATAAGGAGCGCCTGAAGTGCTTAGAGCTGATGGGGAATAGCCGCAAAACCCTTGAAATATGCCCCACCGCCAACCTCATCATGACCCCAATGGCCGATTACCGGGATATTCCCTTAAACACGTTTAAGGAGCTGGACATAAACTTCACGATCAACACCGATAACAAGACCTTTTTCCAGACCAACCTTACGCTTGAGAAACAAAGGCTTGGCCTCGTTTAAGCCTTGAATTACCAGCCTTAATCTCCCATATAAGCCCTAAGTTCATCCCGTTTACGGAGGTCTTTCGATGAGAAAGCCGCTATTCATTGTTTTCGACGGACTCGACTGCGTGGGTAAAACCACGACCGCCAAGGCTCTCGCTAATCAGTTGGAAGGGGAATACGTTTCCTGGCTTCAGGAGCCCTTCCGCTCTGCCATCAAAACCATATGGGCGACCCCGGAGGTTTCGGAGAACAGCGCACATCTGGTTTTTCTCGGCGCCCTTCGCCATCTCTCCGAGGTGGTCGCAAAGAAGCTGGCTCAGGGGACAACGGTTGTTGCTGATCGCTACGTCTTCTCGACGATAGCCGTTTACACGCCGCTGGCGATTTCGCGGGACCTTGTGCCGCTGAAAGTACATCTGGCCGACCTCGACCTGCTTCGCCCGAATTTCGCTTTCATGCTCGATCTTGAAGAGCGTGAACGGCGCCGCCGGATTCGAGCAAGGGGGAATGATAAGTCCCCAACCGAGATTCTTTGCGAAAAGAAGCCGGCCTTTCTCGAAGAGGTCAAAGGCTCCTTCGCGGAACAGGTCCAGAGAGCCGACTTGATCCGCCTGGACGTCAACGGCGCCTCGACCGAAGCGATTCTGAGCCAAGTTGTTCAGATGATCGAGATCGGTCAGCGAGATCTATCAGCGTTCTAAATTCGAGAAAGAGCGGGGGCTGCCAACAGCCCCCGCTCTTTGTTCGATCAAAGGGTGTGTAAAACTCCTCCCCAGCCATTAAAAATCATCAATAAATTCAAATATTTAAGCTATAAGATTGCCGGGTACGGATGCGTTTTCCGCGAGAGAATCCAGAGAGCGCCCTCCCATTTTAGCGTACCCGACATTTGCTTCCTTCTACATCGAAGTCAACTTAAAATGTACTCTATTACAATAAGTTAATTGGGTGCGCGATAGAGGTTCACTGCCAGCTATTTCAAGGGAAATTGTCTAAACACTTCCGCTGCTTGCGCTTTCAGCCAACGACTGTGCCGTCTCGACAATGCCACTATAGTGTCTCATTCAGGAGACTTTGATTTAGCTGGCAGCGCGATAGAGCTTTGCTTCCATCAATTGCTATAGGAATTGCTTAAACACTTCCGCTACTTCCGCGATTTGGCAGGGGAGTCAGCTTGTCAACTTTGCCACTGCAGTGTCTCATTCAAGAGACTTTTTACGTCGACAGGCTAAGAATGATTATATTTTACAAAGACTTATCGTAAACTTAAATCTAATCTAACCCATTGAAAAAGTAAGCGGACTTACCATATATACCCCTGAGTACAATTTTCTCGCTCGACATCGTCTTTTGACCCCTAGAGCCCATTGGGCAGGAGGATAGAATGCAAGCTGCTACTTTCGCCGACGACGAATCCCGGATTGCGCCCGGAATGAGTATCGGCAACTTCGACCGCAACCTCTATACGACGAGGAAATACGTGGCGAAGGTTGCCGATATCACGCCGGAGCTGGCCCAGGAAATGCTGGACCGGGGTGGAATCGTGCACAACGAGTCCAAGGCCATTCCGGCCCAATATGCTGCCGTGATGGCTGCGGGCGAGTGGAAAGAACTCGTTCCTGACCAAGTCGGCTTCAACTGGGACGGCAAGCTGGTCAATGGTCGTCTGCGTCTGCTTGCCATCGTGAAGTCCGGCAAGACGGCGCATAACATGACCATCTGCTTCGGCCTCGACCCTGCGGTCGCGCCTGCCATCGACACGGGTGCTGGACGTCAGTCCAAGCATCTGTTGCGGTTGGCGGGCGTGCCCAACCATCTGGCTGTGCCGATGTCGCAAGGGGTGAAGCTCTATCGCCGTTACATGACGGGGGTGGAGGAAGGCAAGCTGCCCAGGCCGTCACGGTTCACGCCGAAGGACGACTATGACTTCCACATGCAGCACCCCGAGTTTCTGGGGGTGGTGACGGTGGTCATGGGGCTCAAGCAGACCTGGCGCGAAGTGATGCCTCCAGCAGTTGCCTTTGCACTGGCCTACATGGCCATCAAAAAAGGTCACCCGCAGGATGTGGTTCTCGGATTCCTGAAGCTCATTGGCAACTTTGAGCATCAAGGGCCGCGCCATCCGGCGCTCAAGCTTTACACCAGCTTGAAGGATCACAAGGCAGAGCATGGCATGCGGCATACCGAAGAAAAGCTTGCCCGCTCCATCCGCGCCTACATCAAGTGGGTGCGGAAGGGCGAAATGAGCCGAGTTTACGGTATCGCTTCTCCCCAACGCGAGTTTGATGGGGAGGAAACGGCTGACGACCGGGCGACAATGCCCACCGTCATGCAGTATGCCCGCAACCATCACCGGGATGCCAACTCGGTCAACTAGGCCTGCCAAGCGCCTTTCGACGGAACCCCCGCTACACCTTACGGTGTGGCGGGTTTTCCTATTGAAGAATGTCCAAATAACCCTATATCTAAGGTCTAATCAATTCACGTTTCCAGCGCTTCGGTGCCATAACCATAGGAGGCCCGCATGGGCAAGCTGACGACCCAAGAAGTTAATAAGCGCCTTGCCCCACGCGGTATTCAACTGGTGAACGAATGGCAAGGTTCAGGGAGCCAGAACACTTTTAAATGCGGCCAGGGCCATACTTGGGAAGTAGAGGGAACTGCCGTTGTTCATGGAGGAAATGGGTGCCACCAATGTAATGGAGGTTTTCCCAACGCCTTAAGCACCGAACAGGTTAATAAGCGTTTAGAGCCAAGAGGTATCTGCTTGGCAGAGAAGTGGAAGGGCGCCCATCAAAGGAATAATTTTGTTTGTTCCAAAGGACATACGTGGACTACTCTCGGATTAGTGGTCGTTACTGATGGAAGAGGTTGCCCACATTGTAATGGTGCTCCTGGGCTTTTGCTTCCAATTGAAGAGGTAAAAAGGCGGCTTGAACTACTGGGGCTTTCCCTAGTTGGCCAGTATCAAGGGGTGAATCACGACAATCGCTTCCGGTGTTCTTTGGGGCATGAATGGGAAGCCTCAGGAACAAATATTCTCATCACGGGAACTGGCTGTCCTGAATGTGCTCGCCTCAAGCAAAAAAACCGCTTTGCAAGAGGCTTCGACTAGACCCCGCCGCACTTTACAGGTGCGAAGGGGGTTTCCTATTGAAATACGCTTAAATTAGCCCATATCTAGGGCTGAATCACCTCACGTTTCCAGCGCTTCGGCGCCACAACTTCAGGAGGCCTGTATGGGTAAACTCACCAAAGCTGAGATTAATAAACGTCTTGAGCCAAGAGGTTTTTGGCTTACAGGCGAGTGGAAAGGTATCTATAACAAAAATCAGTTTTCTTGTTCCCTGGGTCACGAATGGGAAGCCACTGCGTCAAACATTCTTTATTTGAAAAGCGGATGCCCTCATTGTGCTGATTTAAAGCACCGCCTTAGCAAAGACGAAGTTCAATCAAGGCTAGATCTGCAAGGTATTAAGCTTGAAGGACAATGGGCAGGCCTTTTGGCTGAGAATCAGTATTCCTGTAATGCGTGTGGCCATATTTGGAAAGCAACAGGAAGGGGGCCCGTCGGACTAGGAACAGGTTGTCCTGCCTGCAATAAATTCCCTGAGAAAATGACAGAGGCTCAGGTGAATTTTCGACTTGCTGAATATGGGCTAAGTCTGGTTGGTGAATGGCATGGAAAAGTCAACTCTAACCGATTTAGATGTTCATTGGGTCATGAATGGGAAACCAAAGGCTTGGCTCCTTTAGAGGGAGCGACTGGGTGCCCTGAATGTGCTCGTTTACGCCTCAAGAATCGCCATGCCTACGGCTAACGAATAATACCCGTCGCACCTTAACCGGTGCGACGGGCTTTTTGTTACTTGAAATGCCCCTCAACACGCCCCATACCCTACTCGAATCAACCCGTTTCCCGCGCTTTAGCGCTTAACTCTAGGAGGCCCGCATGGGCAAGCTGACGACCGAGTTGGTTAATCAGCGCCTTGCCCCCCGCGGTATTAAACTGGTGGGGGAATGGCGCGGAGCTATGGAACTTAATGTGTTCACCTGTGAAAGGAACCACTTCTGGCAGGCTATTGGCAAAGACCCCGTTAATCAGGGGTTTGGCTGCCCTTGTTGCCGGAAGGGGGAAGCCTCACTGAGTGAAGAAGATGTACTGGATGCGCTTCTCTTCACAGCTTCTCTCAAAAGAGAGGTGCCGCCGGGTGACAAGTTTAACGAGCGCGTCGGCTCGGGGAGAAACGTCAAGCTAAGCAGCGAGGCAGTTAAAGGCCGCCTGAAGCTGCAAGGCATCGAGCTTGTGGATGAATGGCTGGGGGGTAGAGCAAAGCATACGTTTAGGTGCGACCAAGGGCATTCTTGGGAAGCGATGGGGAGTAACGTTCTTTTCCGAACCGGATGCCCTGAATGCTTTGAGTCAAGAAAAAGGCCTTTCGGTAACGAGCGCCTTAGCCCGCATCTCGATGTTTCGGCCATGCTGCTCTCACACGGTAAGGGCGTAACCCTGATTGGGAAATGGCAAAGCGGTAACAAAAAATCTCTCTTCGCCTGCGTATGCGGGAATCAATGGGAGGCGTTTGGAACCAATGTCATTTACCGAGGCACTGGCTGCCCTAAATGCTATCCCAAAATCCGGGACAAGCTTACGCTCGAAGAGATTGCTACAAGGCTATCTCCGCAAGGACTGCAGCTTGTAGGCGACTGGAACGGTATTGCTAAGGACAACACCTTTCGGTGCCAGTTAGGGCACCAATGGACGGTGATAGGTGTGGGACCTTTGCAAGGCTCCGGATGTCCTGAATGTTTCCGTCTCAGGACGAAGCACCGCTACGCCAGCTTTTAACGAACAGTACCCGCCGTACCTCATCAGTGCGGCGGGCTTTTTATTACCAAATGGCAGCGCGATTACGCTACGAACCCAGCAGAAGAGCGAAGATTTCATCAAAGAATTCAAAATGTTGCAAGGCCAGGGTTCGTAGGGCGTGTCTGCTCCCAGAAAATGATTCTAGAAAAGCGCTTTTACATAAACCGCCTAAATCCTTTGATTTTAAATAACTTTTAAAGTATACGGTAAGATATGGGACAGTGCATCTTCTGCAGTATCGCCGACAATACAAGCAAGAGCCATGTTGTTTATGAAGATGATTTTTGCAAAGCCTTTCTTGACCACCGGCCGGTAAGACCTGGTACCGTATTGCTTATTCCTAAGCTGCATATCAACCATGCGATGGATCTTCCGGATGACATCGCCTCACATATGATTTTAGTGTGCAACCGCATTGCCAAGAATATGGCGGCAAAACTGAACCCCCGTCCGCAAAGGATTGGTTATGTGGTTTCGGGCTATGGCGTGCAGCATGTCCATTACATCCTGGTACCAACTTACCATCCGCATGATGTGACTTCGCAGTCTTATGCTGGAATTAAGGATGGGAAAGTCATTTTTGACGAAACAAATCTTCCCCTGGCAGATCCCGTAGTCCAGGAAGAGCTGGCCCAGCTTATACGCCTTTAGAACCTTATGAAGCCTTACGAGGGAGCCCTTCAGAAGGTGAGGTATGGTGAAAGCCTCTCTCGCCAGGAAGTAAAAGAATCTCTCTTGGCGCTTTATCGCGACCATGACCAGACGAATGCCTCCATGCAAATGGGGATGTTGCTGTACGGTACTGCGGTAAGGGGTACTCAGGTAGATGAAATTCTGGGCCTGGCGGATTTTCTTTGTGACGTCGAACCCCACTTACTCGGCAATCTCCCCAGAAGGTCCTTGTACTTGGCGATGGTTCACTCGCCGGCGTCAGCCTTGCTGTTCTGCGAGCACAGTTTCCTTTTGCCCAGCTCTTCTTTACGAGCAAGAATGAACCCAACGCTCGAGTTCTTTCACAGACTTATAAGGCAATTGTTTTACCAGAGAAGACGAAGGACTCGCTGGAGGCAGATTTAGTTATGGAGACTGTAGGTAGAGCACAGCATAATACGTTAGAGCAGGCTGTCTTCCATGCGGGTATTGGAGCTGATGTTCTGGTTATGGGCGTATTCTTGGAAGGATATAAGATGGCCTTGGCGCTAAGAAGCGCTTTTTACAAAGAGCTCAGTATTCAGGGCGTCAATTCGTTTGAGACGCCCATAGAGGGTAACCGTATCCTGGCGGCCTGTTGGTCCGGACCTGAATCGCCGCTTCGTTTGTTGACAGCTTTAGGTTGTAATGTAAATATCTCATCCAGCAAAGAAAGCGACACTAAATGAAGCACCTGACGAGTTTGTTAGTTCTGAGTTCGCTCTGCAGTTTTATTCCGCAAAGTTATGCCATGGGGGAAAAACTTGGCGGTGATGTGGCGGAGGAAGACCGGTTTTACTTGGATATGGAACCCTATGCTGCTAGAAAGGCTCGGGCTGATAAAATTATACAAAATTGCAACCGCGAAATTACCTGTGTCGACAAGATTATTCGGCGTGATAATCCGGATGTTAAATTCAAGGATTATGGAAAACCGCCGTATCCGATAGAAAGGGCATATGGTGTGGATCGTACTAAATTCCTATTCCTTCCATATAGTTATGGTATTGGCATGAAAATTAATAGGAAAACGAACAAGATAATAGAATATGGCGGTCAGTAAATGAAATGCCACAAGGTTAGCTTCAGTTCTTAAAAAAGTGCTCCGAATAGAACAATAATAAAAGGCGAGAAAAAGATGGAACCTCAAGGGACAGTACAACTTCTTTTAAAGCAGGTTGTTTTGGGGGGAATTCCTACACCAGGCTATCACGCCTATTTACGGATTACTTTTGATCAACCGGTCAGCCTTGATAGTGCTCATCCAACCGTAACTGCTACGACATGGGATATCCGAGGAGGTTTGGAAGATCCAGAAAATATTGTTCCTAGCCCTACCTTCGATCAATTAATTGCTTGGGGTGGAATTACTACAGACTCACCTGATCGTACGGCTACGGCTGTCTGGTCTGCCCAGATTGCCGAAGGTACCCTTTCGCAACTTCAAGCGTTGTTTCAAAGCGGGATGACCGAGGTGAATGCCATTAACGCTAGTGACATTACTTACCTTGCTGTGACGCACAACAGTAATAATGCGCTCAGCGATATTGTCAGCTATATCAGCACGCATGCTGCCTCGGCTGCCTCCACAGGCTTTCTTTCAAATTCAGGGATTATACCGGGCGGCGGACAGTACTGGGTACCCGGGTGGGATGATAGTTTAAACGTTATCCATTCCCAAGTGGTTAGTTCGATAATGGCTCCGGCGGCTTTGCCCTCTGGCCAAGCCTATATTGTTACCATCGATCAGATTAGCGGGGTTGGTACGCTTTCCACTATTCCCTCGTCTACTGGTTTTGAGAATACTTTGACTGTCTATAATCAAGATCAGAGCCAAGCCCATATTCTTCAAGGTGGAGTTTATGGAGATATTAGCTATGACAGCAGCTCAGACATACTGAGTGTTGGTGTGCTGGCGGGTAATGGCGACGTTGTAGGTACGATTGCCATTAATACTTCAACCGGTGACCAGTCGTTTGCCTTGTCCTCTGCTAACCTGAATGTAGCGGAGGGAACAGTCATTCATATCCCCGGCTTAGATTTGAGCACCATCAATCTTGCTTCGGCGAATATGAATGCCGCCGACAGCCTGCAGCAGTATTTCACGGATATGGGCCTTAACATTGTTACTCAAGGGATGGCTGCGCCTTTTGCCAACCCTGATGGCAGCATCAACGTGCAGTATCTTGCCAGTCCTTCACAGCCCAACACCATCATCGTCGGGCAGGATACCGCAACGGCTTTGACGTTTGACCCCGTAACCGGGATGCCGGGCTCCTACACCGGCACGGCGTATAATATTCTTATGCCCACAACCCTTGACGGTGTTCCCACTGATTTAACCAGTGATACCATTGTTAACATCCAGGAATTGGACGTTGCGGTTCCTGTTCTCCTGACTTCCGCGCAACTCGCGGGCTTCGACACCATCAAAGGCTTCCATACCAATAATTCTGATAACATCACTTTCACAGATGGCGGCAGCATCGACTTAAATGCCTTCAACTTGAGTTCGAGTTCACCCGTTAGCAGTTTTACAGCGGGAGCATCGTCCGGCACCATATTGAAGGGAACAAATGCCGATGGCCAAGTTCTCCAGGCCAGCGCGCTGGGTAATGATACGCTGATTGCCGGTAATGGCATTGGCGACAGCCTGGTGGCCTACGGTACCGGCAGCAATACCCTTGACGGAAGCAACAACAGCAATGGTGTGACGTTTACCCTTGGCAATTATGCATTTAACTCCACTAGCGCTAACACGCTCACCGGCGGTAGCGGTAACGACACCTTCAATATTATGGGCAATATGGCCAGCGGCTCGGCCATGACCGGTGGCGGCGGCAGCGATACGCT
>CAZKPL010000077.1:0-12678 GCA_964554625.1 uncultured Nitrosomonas sp.
CACAACTATGTCAAGAATTTTGGGTAAGATTTTATTATTTAGATATGAAAATTATAAATTTTATTGAAATTAGAGTAAGTTGTATAATCACCTTGTTATAGAACTATCATCTCAATTGTTATTACTGCTGATCTGTTAGCCGACATGTAATTTGGACTACTCACGTATTAAAGGTATCGTTAGATTAGTATTTAACCATTCATTCAGATTTAGATTCTATAACTGAGCTATCGCCGTTATAGTAAATAATTTAACATAACAACTTGTATGCGTATGAGTCAGTATACCGGACCAACTCCTATTTTAAGGATAGATCATTATTTATAATGATAGATTCATTATCTGTTTCTTCTACAGCTTTTTCAGGTAAATGAGTGCTTATATTATTATTTGATAGCAATCTTTGCTTCTTACGAATATTGTGAAATGACAATCCGGTTCCTGCTGGAATGAGTCTTCCTACAATAACATTTTCTTTTAGTCCACGCAGATCGTCTCTTTTCCCCATAATTGCCGCTTCTGTAAGAACACGGGTTGTCTCTTGAAAGGAAGCAGCAGAGATAAACGAATCTGTTGAAAGTGATGCCTTGGTAATCCCAAGCAGCATGTACTCATATGTGGCAGGGACTTTATTCTCGGCAAGCAGTTCCTCATTCTCCGCCAGCACATCTGCACGTTCAACTTGTTCGCCAGGGATGAAAGACGAATCTCCTGCATCAGTAATTTGTACACGACGCAACATCTGCCGAACAATGACTTCAATATGCTTATCGTTTATCCTTACACCTTGTAGACGATAAACATCTTGCACTTCGTCAGTAATATACCGTGCTAATGCCTCTACTCCCTGAAGACGTAGTATATCTTGTGGTTCAGCTGGTCCATCAACGATAGTCTCACCTTTATTGACTACTTGGCCATCATGGGCCATAACATGCTTATCCTTTGGAATCAGATATTCATGTGCAATATTATCGAGATCTGTTATGACAAGACGTTGTTTTCCTTTAGTATCTTTACCAAAAGATACTGTTCCAGTAACTTCTGCTAAAAGACCCGCATCTTTTGGCGATCTGGCCTCAAATAGCTCCGCCACACGTGGCAATCCACCTGTGATATCACGTGTTTTTGAGGTTTCCTGTGGAATACGGGCTAATACTTCTCCAACACTTACTTGCTGTCCATCACGTACAGAAATAATAGAACCAATCTGGAATGTAATGCTAACCGGTAAATCACTCCCCGCAATCTTAATCTCCTTTTCTTCTTCATCCAGGAACTTAACCAATGGACGCAATCCCTTAGTTTGCGTGGCACCGCGACGCTTAGGATCAATTACAACGAGTGTGGATAATCCTGTTATATCATCAATTTGTTTTGCTACCGTTACACCTTCTTCAACATTCTCAAAGCGTACCCTACCACTATACTCTGCAATAATAGGACGCGTATGGGGATCCCATGTTGTCAACACTTTCCCCACTTTTACCGCTTCACCATCATGCACCAACAGCGTTGCGCCATAAGGTACTTTATGACGCTCGCGCTCACGTCCGTTTTCATCATATACGATCGCCTCTCCACTACGAGAGATGACTATCAACTCGCCACGAGCATTTTTTACATAGCGCATCGTAGGAGAATAATGAATCATACCATTTGATTTACTCTCAACTTGGCTTACCACCACTGTTCTAGAAGCAGCACCACCAATATGGAACGTCCGCATGGTCAACTGGGTTCCCGGTTCGCCAATGGATTGTGCCGCAATCACACCCACTGCCTCACCAACATTCACTGCTGTTCCACGCCCTAGATCACGTCCATAACACATGATGCATAATCCGTAGCGAGTTGCGCAGGTAAGCGGAGTACGCACTTTAACTTCATCAATCCCGCAAGATTCAATTTTTTCAACGGCATCTTCATCAAGCAGAACACCGGCAGGATAAATAGTCTCCTGATTCTCTGGGCTAACTACGTCCTGCGCAGTTACTCGACCAAGTATTCGCTCTCGTAACGCCTCAATAACCTCACCACCTTCAATTAGCGCCTTCATTACAACGCCATTATCTGTACCACAGTCCTCCTCAGTGATAACGAGATCCTGAGTAACGTCCACCAGACGGCGCGTGAGGTAGCCAGAATTAGCTGTTTTTAATGCCGTATCAGCAAGTCCCTTCCGCGCACCATGAGTAGAAATAAAATACTGCAGAACATTTAGACCCTCACGAAAATTAGCTGTAATCGGTGTCTCAATTATAGAGCCGTCAGGCTTAGCCATTAGCCCACGCATCCCCGAAAGCTGACGAATCTGAGCAGCAGAACCACGCGCACCCGAATCAGCCATCATATAAATTGAATTGAATGATTCCTGCATGATAGGCTTGCCATTCTCGTCTAGCCTGATTTCTCCAGTTGATGGATCGCATACAGGCTCAACGCTTAATTGATCCATCATCGCTTTAGCAACCTGATCACCGGCACGTCCCCAAATATCGACTACTTTGTTATAGCGCTCACCTTGAGTTACCAGACCTGATGTATACTGAGTCGCTATTTCTTGCACTTCCTTCTCTGCAGTACTTATGATGTCATTTTTTTGAACAGGCGTACGCAAATCATCCGCGCAAATGGAGATGCCGCCTCGAGTTGCATAGGAAAAACCCGAGTACATAAGCTTATCCGCAAAAATAACAGTTTCACGTAATCCACATAAACGAAAGCTAGCATTGATAAGCTTCGAAATTTCCTTTTTCTTGAGCGCCTTATTAATCAGAGAAAAAGGAAGTCCTTCTGGCAGAATTTCCGATAATATCGCACGACCCACTGTCGTTTCGTAACGAGTTATTTTTCCAGCTTGTTTATCGTTTCCCTTATCTTTTTCGACTTCCCTTATTCTTACTACTATTCTAGCATTAAGCTCAACTGCATGATTTTCATACGCACGAGACGCCTCCGCGACATCTTGGAACAACATACCCTCACCCCGGGCATTAATCTTTTCCCGAGTCATATAGTACAAGCCGAGCACAATGTCTTGCGAGGGTACGATAATAGGATCCCCGTTAGCTGGAGACAGAACGTTATTAGTTGACATCATCAAGGTACGGCATTCCATTTGCGCCTCAAGTGATAATGGAACATGAACGGCCATCTGATCCCCATCAAAATCCGCATTAAATGCAGCGCAAACCAGGGGGTGCAGTTGAATGGCCTTACCTTCGATTAACACAGGCTCAAACGCCTGAATACCCAAGCGGTGAAGTGTTGGCGCTCGGTTTAACATTACCGGATGCTCTCGGATAACTTCCTCCAGTATATCCCACACTACTGGACTCTCATTCTCCACCTCTCGTTTGGCTGCCTTAATAGTGCTGGCAATACCCATGGTTTCCAGCCTGTTGAAAATAAATGGCTTAAATAATTCAAGAGCCATTTTTTTCGGTAAGCCGCATTGATGTAATTTAAGCTGAGGGCCAACTACAATAACTGATCGACCAGAATAATCAACACGCTTACCCAGCAGATTCTGACGGAATCGCCCTCCCTTACCTTTAATCATATCCGCAAGTGACTTTAGTGGGCGCTTGTTGGCTCCTGTCATAGCCTTACCACGACGCCCATTGTCAAGAAGCGAATCAACCGACTCTTGCAACATACGTTTCTCATTGCGCACGATGATTTCTGGCGCTCTGAGCTCAAGCAAACGTTTCAACCGATTATTCCGGTTAATCACACGACGGTATAAATCATTTAAATCAGAAGTCGCAAAACGACCTCCATCCAATGGCACAAGCGGTCTCAATTCTGGTGGCAGTACCGGTAATACCGTTAGCACCATCCATTCTGGTTTCATACCTGATTTATTAAATGCCTCAAGTACTTTTAGCCGCTTAGCTATTTTTTTTATCTTCGTTTCAGATCCAGTGCTCTGCATTTCACGGCGTAGAGAATCAATTTCTGTAACGATATCCATATAACCCAATAAATCACGAATACCTTCTGCACCAATGCCAGCAGAAAAATCATCTCCATAACTTTCTGTTTTATTAAGATAATCGTCCTCTGTCAACAATTGACCGCGAACTAGTGGAGTCATCCCCGGATCGGTCACGACATAGGCTTCGAAATAGAGGACACGCTCAATATCCCGCAATGTCATGTCTAATACTAATCCCAGGCGCGACGGCAATGACTTCAAAAACCAGATATGCGCTACTGGAGATGCCAACTCAATGTGCCCCATGCGCTCACGCCGAACTTTGGATAAAGTTACCTCTACCCCACATTTCTCACAAATCACACCTCGATGCTTTAGTCGTTTATATTTTCCACATAAGCATTCATAGTCTTTTACTGGGCCAAAAATCTTGGCGCAGAACAATCCATCCCTCTCTGGCTTAAAGGTACGATAGTTTATCGTTTCTGGTTTTTTTACTTCACCATACGACCAAGAACGTATTTTCTCTGGAGAGGAAAGACCAATTTTAATTGAATCAAACTCTTCTTTCTGAGTAACTTGTTTAAATAAATCAAGCAACGCTTTCATCTGTCACCCCCATTAATCTATAGGCCGGCATAAAACATCTTCAATCAAGATTTCAATGCTGTTCCAAATCAATATCCATACCCAGAGATCGAATTTCTTTTACTAATACATTAAAAGATTCTGGCATTCCCGCATCTATTTTGTGATCACCTTTGACAATACTCTCATATACCTTGGTACGCCCATTTACATCATCTGACTTAACGGTCAGCATTTCCTGTAATGTGTAGGCAGCACCATATGCTTCCAATGCCCATACCTCCATTTCACCAAAACGCTGACCACCAAACTGGGCCTTACCGCCCAGTGGTTGCTGTGTGACCAAACTATAGGGGCCTGTAGAGCGAGCATGCATTTTGTCATCGACCAAGTGGTGCAACTTAAGTACATGCATATAACCTACTGTAACAGGACGATCAAAGGCGTCGCCCGTTCTACCGTCATAAAGTGTGACTTGTCCCGATCTCGGCAAACCTGCTAATTCAAGCATATCCTTTATTTCGGTTTCTGTGGCGCCATCAAAAACAGGTGTAGCAAAAGGCACACCTTCAACTAAATTTTTTGCAAGCTCCAGTAACTCCTCGTCATTTAATGAAGCAATATCTTCTTTTTTACCACTGCTATTATAGATTTTATCGAGATACGCTCTGAGCTCTGCAATTTCGCTTTGCTTGCGCAACATTTCATCGATCTTTTTACCCAATCCTTTTGATGCCCATCCTAAATGGACTTCCAATATTTGCCCTACGTTCATCCGCGATGGAACACCTAAAGGATTCAACACAATATCCACAGGAGTGCCATCGGCCATATAAGGCATGTCCTCTACAGGCACTATTCTTGAAATTACCCCTTTATTTCCATGACGACCAGCCATCTTGTCGCCTGGTTGCAAACGCCTCTTAACCGCAACATAGACTTTAACCATCTTCTGTACGCCAGGCGGTAATTCATCGCCTTGTGTGAGCTTTTTCCTTTTTTCATCAAAAGCAATATCAAACATCTTCTGCTTCTGTGTCATGCTATCTTTTAACTGCTCCAACTGGATACTTGTTTCTTCATCAGCCAAGCGGATATCAAACCAGTAGTGAGGATCAATGCTCTCCAGATATTCTTTCGTAATAAGCGTACCTTTAGCGAGTTTTTTGGGTCCACCGGTTGCTGCCTTACCAATGAGCAAACGCTCTATGCGCATAAATGCATCTGCCTCCACTATGCGCATCTGATCAGTCAGATCTTTTTTATAGCGATCCAACTCATCATCGATAATTTTCTTGGAGCGCTTGTCCCGTTCTACCCCTTCACGGGTAAATACTTGTACATCAATTACGGTTCCCGAAATACCAGAAGGTACTCGCAAGGAGGTATCTTTAACATCAGATGCCTTTTCACCAAAAATTGCTCGTAATAGCTTCTCTTCCGGGGTTAACTGTGTTTCACCTTTCGGAGTAACTTTGCCAACCAATACATCTCCTGCTTCGACTTCAGCGCCAATATAAACAATCCCAGACCCATCCAAACGCGCAAGCTGGCGCTCAGATAAATTTGGAATATCAGCAGTAATTTCTTCTGTACCAAGTTTAGTATCACGACTTACTACTGATAACTCCTCAATATGAATTGAGGTGAAACGATCATCAGATACGACATGTTCAGAAATTAGAATAGAGTCTTCAAAGTTATATCCATTCCACGGCATAAACGCCACCAACATATTTTGCCCTAATGCAAGCTCGCCCAAGTCGGTCGAGGCGCCATCGGCAATGACATCATCGCGTGTCAGAACATCACCTACCTTTACCAGCGGGCGCTGGTTAATATTGGTATTCTGGTTTGATCGGATATATTTGATCAGATTATAGATATCTACCCCCACCTCTCCCGCTCTTGTTTCAGTATCGTGCACGCGCACTACAATACGGTTAGCATCTACGTAATCAACCACCCCTCCACGTACTGCTCTCACAGCAGTCCCAGAGTGAACCGCAACAACTCGTTCAATTCCCGTCCCGACCAGCGATTTCTCTGCACGTAAACAAGGAACCGCTTGACGTTGCATATTAGAACCCATCAAGGCACGATTGGCATCATCATGCTCTAGAAATGGAATTAATGAAGCTGCAACGGATACAATTTGAGCAGGCGCAACATCCACATACTCAATTTGATCTTTAGGAGCCAAGGTAAATTCATTCTTCTGACGGCATGAAACGATTTCATCTACAAACTTTCCTTCCAGATCTAGCTTTGCATTCGCTTGAGCTATCATATACTGGCTTTCCTCAATAGCAGAAAGGTAAACGATCTCATCGGTTACTTTTCCATCTACTACCTTCCGGTAAGGTGTCTCAATAAATCCGTATTCATTAGTTTGCGCATAAAGAGCCAACGAATTAATCAGACCAATATTGGGTCCTTCCGGTGTTTCAATAGGACATACACGCCCATAATGAGTTGGATGCACATCTCGCACTTCAAAGCCTGCCCGCTCACGTGTTAAACCACCTGGACCCAAAGCCGAGATACGTCGCTTATGCGTAACCTCTGATAGAGGATTCGTTTGATCCATAAACTGGGATAATTGGCTAGAGCCAAAAAATTCACGAGCTGCAGCAGATACTGGTTTGGCATTGATTAAATCATGTGGCATAAGATTTTCTGATTCCGCCTGACTGAGCCGCTCCTTAACGGCTCTCTCAACTCGAGCTAATCCAGCTCTAAACTGATTCTCAGCTAACTCTCCAACTGAACGCACACGACGATTTCCCAAATGATCAATGTCGTCTATCTCCCCACGACCATTACGTAGCTCCACTAATATTTTGATGACATCAATAATATCTTGATGAGATAAGGTTGAAGAGCCCGTTAATTCAGATCTTCCAACTCGACGATTAAATTTCATCCGCCCGACAACTGACAAATCGTAGCGTTCAGCCGAATAAAATAGCCCATTAAATAACGCACTAACAGCCTCTTCAGTTGGCGGCTCACCTGGACGCATCATCCGATAAATTGCTACGAGAGCAGCCGCTTGATCAATAGTTTCATCTATTCTCAATGTTTGAGAAATAAAAGGACCATAATTAAGATCATTTATATAAAGCGTACTTATTTTTTCTATATCGAGCTGCCTTATTTTTCCAAGTATAGTATCTGTAATTTCATCATTAGCTAACGCTATAATCTCACCTGTTTCCTTATCTACAATATTTTGTGCCAGGATCTTGCCAATCAGAAACTCTTCTGGAACTGCGATCTGATTTATACCGATTTGCAGCAATTCTCGAATATGTTTTGCTGTAATACGTTTATCTTTCTGAACAATTACTTTACCTTTAGCATCAGTAATATCAAAGCTCGCTACTTCGCCTCGTAAACGCTCAGGCACCAAATCAAATAAGATTTCACCTTTCGGAAAATAAAAATGATCAAATACAAAAAAATCAGCCAGAATTTGTTCTGGTGTACAACCCATTGCTTTCAATAAAGTCGTCACCGGCATTTTACGGCGACGATCAATGCGGAAATATACATAATCTTTAGGGTCAAATTCAAAATCTAGCCAAGAACCACGATAAGGAATAATACGCGCAGAAAAAAGCAACTTGCCCGATGAGTGTGTTTTTCCACGATCATGTTCGAAAAACACTCCAGGAGAGCGATGCAGCTGAGAAACGATTACTCGTTCCGTCCCATTTACAATAAATGATCCAGTATCTGTCATGAGAGGAATCTCTCCCATGTATACTTCTTGCTCCTTGACTTCTTTTACCGTTGGTTTAGAAATCTCTTTATCTAAAATGGTTAAGCGAACTTTGGCACGCAAAGGGGATGCATAAGTTAAGCCACGTTGCTGACACTCTTTAACATCGAATGCAGGCACACCTAGGGAGTAATTAATAAAATCAAGTCGAGCATTTTTTGAATGACTCTCAATCGGAAAAATTGAATTAAACGCTGCCTGCAACCCTTGATTAACACGCTTATTAGGCGCGACTTTCTCTTGTAAAAAAGCTGCGTATGATTCAAGTTGAGTTGCGAGAAGAAAAGGAATTGGTAAAACACTAGCACGTTTAGCAAAACTTTTTCGGATACGTTTTTTTTCGGTGAACGAATAGTTCATCAATTTTCTCCAAGCGCAGAAGATTGAGGATTAAGTAGCCGTATTTATCCAAATAATCATTTACTGGCTACCGTAGTAAATGCTTGGTACAATAGGTATACAATAAAATTCAAATTATCAAAGAAAGTAAAGGCCGGCAGTGTATTCTCTCTCTGCCAGCCAGTACTTTCTCAACGAGAATGTTATTTAATCTCGCAACCAGCTCCAGCTTCCGTAAGCTGTTTCTGAATCGCCTCCGCGTCAGCCTTGGCAATTCCTTCTTTTACTACTTTTGGAGCGCCATCAACCAAGTCTTTAGCTTCCTTCAAACCGAGACCTGTTACTGCACGAACTACTTTAATTACATTTACCTTGTTATCACCTGCAGAAGTCAATACCACAGAAAATTCAGTTTGTTCTTCTGCTGCTGGTGCAGAAGAAGCAGCGGGCGCGGCAACTGCAACTGCCGCAGCCGCAGCAGAAACACCAAACTTCTCTTCCATATTCTTGATTAGCTCGGACAGCTCTAATACTGTCATATTAGCAATTGCGTCTAAAATTTCTTCTTTGGCTATAGCCATTTTTTTCTCCTAACAAATAAATGAAATTCTGATTAAATTTAGAGATGAACAAATAATTTACTTTCTTAATTTGAAAAAAATTATTTCTGATCGCGTATCGCAGCTAATCCTCGTACAAATTTGGTAGGCACCTCATTAAGTGTTCTAACAAACTTAGTTATAGGCGCTTGTAACGTTCCCATCAGTTTCGATAGCAATTCATCTCTGCTTGGTAGATTTGCTAGAGCTGCAACATCTTTGCTAGACAAGACAGTCCCCGCCATTGCACCAGCTTTAATGACAAATTTATCATTATTTTTTGCAAACTCATGAAGCACTTTGGCAGTAGCTACCGGATCACGTCCGATACCATACGCCAAGGGACCTACCATTTGATCAGCAAGACTAGAATACGGCGTGTTCATTACCGCACGACGCACAAACGAATTTTTAATCACACGAAAATATATTCCACATTCGCGCGCTTTAGCTCGTAATTGCGTAAATTGACTAACCTCCAGGCCGCGATATTCAGCAAGAATAATTGCTTGCGCGCTAGCTATTTGAGCGCCAACTTCAGTAACTATTGCTTTTTTCTGTTCAAGATTAAGACTCAAGATGCATTCTCCACATTCAACGCTGGAGTCATATCGGAATAATCACGATATCTTCCATTCTAAAAAGCGGCGATCTTTATTCAGGAGAAAACCATAAACCCTGTTCTGGATACGCCATCTGCGTTGGGAATCTTTCAGATATATATCGAATACCTAAGCGCTTATTAAGCCCGTTCGATAATTCTTTGATAATTAAGCCTCAAGCTAGCAAATCAGATTATTTCATCTTAGTCTCAGCAGCATGCATGAAGCCCCAACGGTCTTTGATAACCTACTGACCTACAGCGTCAATAGCCCAAAGTCTATAAATTAATGCCCTAAACCCGTTTGGTCAACTCGAACCCCCACTCCCATAGTGCTGGAGAGAGTCACACGTCTTAGGTATACCCCTTTAGAGGTAGGCGGTTTAGATTTATTAAGTGCATCTACTAATGCCAAGATATTTTTCTTTAACGCATCGATTTCAAATGATGCCCTACCAATAGTGCAATGTACGATGCCCGCTTTATCAGCTCGAAACTGTATTTGCCCCGCTTTAGCATTCTTTACAGCAATTGAAACATCCGGCGTTACCGTGCCTACTTTTGGATTAGGCATTAGCCCTCTTGGACCTAGTATTTGCCCTAACTGACCAACAATACGCATTGCGTCTGGACTAGCGATGGCAACATCAAAGTTAATTTCTCCTGCCTTGATCCGCTCTGCAAGATCCTCAAAGCCAACAATATCTGCACCTGCCTCTAGCGCCTCTTTAGCTTTATCTCCTTGTGCAAAAACAGCAATACGCACAATTTTCCCCGTGCCTTCCGGTAAAACTACTGATCCACGCACAGCCTGATCTGATTTTCTTGCATCAATCCCTAAATTGATTGCGACATCAACAGATTCGTCAAATTTTGCTGTCGCCGTTTCTTTTATAAGAGCAATGGCCTCTGCTAATGAGTAGGTTTTATTGCGATCTATCTTTTTATCTATCGCCTGATATCGTTTAGAAATGTGTGCCATCTTACAGCTCCTCCACTTCCACACCCATGCTTCTCGCACTGCCAACAATTGTACGCACTGCAGCATTAATATCCGCCGCAGTTAAATCCGGCATCTTTAATTTAGCTATTTCTTCCGCTTGATTACGACTCAACTTTCCCACTTTATCGACATGAGGCTTAGCACTTCCTTTATTTATACCCGCAGCTTTCTTAATCAGCACTGACGCGGGCGTCGTTTTCATAGTGAAAGTAAAGCTTTTATCCGCATAGGCCGTTATGATGACCGGAACAGGCAAACCCGGCTCCATCTTTTGCGTAGCAGCATTAAATGCCTTACAAAACTCCATAATATTAAGCTGGCGCTGCCCAAGAGCAGGACCGATTGGAGGACTTGGATTAGCTTTTCCAGCTGGAATCTGCAGCTTAATGTAGCCGATAATCTTTTTTGCCAAAATTATTCTCCTTTTTGGGTTCTATCGAATGTTTACAACACTCTCCCCGCCTCAATACAAAACAATAACAACTACAACTTTCACCTTCTGGATTCAGCAATCTTTTATCGAGAACTAAGATTTCTCGACTTGATCAAAATCTAATTCAATAGGTGTGGGGCGACCAAAAATGGAAACGGACACTCTTAATTTACTTTTGTCATAATTAACATCTTCAACGCTTCCGTGGAAGTCTGTAAAAGGCCCTTCTTTGACACGCACTGCCTCACCAATCTCGAAAAGTATTTTAGGCTTAGGTTTTTCCACACCCTCTTGAATTTGATCGAGTATGCTCTGCACTTCCTTTTGACTGATTGGCGTTGGCTTCATTAAAGAGCCACCCACGAAACCACTAACCTTGGCCGTGTGCTTAACCAAATGCCAAGTTTCGTCTGTCATTTCCATTTCAATCAGCACATATCCAGGAAAAAATTTCCTTTCACTAATATTTTTTTGCCCCCCTTTTATTTCCATAACCTCTTCTACGGGAACCAGAATTTGACCGAACTTATCCTCCATTCCGGCACGGATAATGCGCTCTTGCAGTGCACGTTTGACACTATTTTCAAAGCCAGAATATGCATGAATCACATACCATTTCTTGTTCATTCCACCACCCGGGCCATCCACTTAACCCTCTTGATCCATTACATACCTTACAACCACCATCAAGCCGGTATCTACTAGCCACAAGAAAACTGCCATAGCAACAACAAAAGCACACACCACCCCTGCAGTCTGCATCGTTTCTTTCCGACTAGGCCAAACTACCTTTCTTGTTTCTTCAATCGACTCCCTGCCAAACACATAAAACTGCTTGCCCTGATTAGTAAACCAAGCTAATGTGATTGCTAAAAACAAACCCAACAACAAAAGCAACAAGCGAATAACCATCGCGCTATCGCGCAAATAGTAAAACCCTACAAAACCAGCTATTATTGACAAAACCGCCAGCACCAGCTTAAATTTGTTCACTCAAATCCACCTTAGGCAATAGACAACTCATTTGTCTTTCTAATAATTTCTAGTTCAAAGCTGACAAACCCAATCACTAAACTGCATTAGCAATCTCTTGCTTGAGCACAAACTTCTTCTCAATCAAAAATTAGAATCTATCCTCCCCTCTCCTACTTACTCTAAGAGTCGAATCTAATTCTGGCAGGCCAGGAGGGCATCGAACCCCCAGCCTTCGGTTTTGGAGACCGACGCTCTGCCAATTGAGCTACTGGCCTATTCTCTACACATCAATACTTATATACCCGCACTTCTTATTGCACAAACACATTACTACAGAACAAAATTGAAGGCGATCTCTACTCAATAATTTTAGCTACGACACCAGCCCCAACAGTTCTACCACCCTCACG
>CAZKPL010000078.1:0-12093 GCA_964554625.1 uncultured Nitrosomonas sp.
TGAAAAATGAATCTCTGGCAAATTCGTTCTTATTTTTGATGCCCGTGCAATATTCGAGCTAGGATCGTCGTTACACAAGCCAAGGTCATTACAGTTAGTACGTCCATGGTGCATAAAGTAGATATCCATGTTACAAATGACTGAGTGGATTCAGTTTTAGTCGAGTGTAAAGTCGGTGCTATGGAAACTATTGAAAATGATAAACCAGCGAGTTGGTTCGCTGGCGTAGTTATGATTTTAATATAATTGGTTTTAACAGTGCTTTATCGCTTATGGGTTTATGAGACACTCGCATCAAGTAACTAACTATCATATAACAACAACTTGAAGAATTTTCTGCCTTAAAAAAACTGTATCATTTTTGCTTAAACTCGAGACTATTCATTCTTAGTGCGATACAAATTTGTCACGGTATTCTGACCAACTAACAATTAGCACTTTACAACCCAATGAAAAGGGCTAGAATAAAATTTTGGATTTGACAATGAAAAATTAGTTAAATCCAAAAATTGTCAAGAGATGAACTCTAGTCGTTATTGTATTTTCGTTTATCAGAATACGAGGAGAGACTATGAATTATCGTCAAAAGAAATTCTCGCGTCGTAAGATAATAAAATTCATGGCGCTTGGCGCAACTATCCCTTTTATGAATGTATTCATAGACCAGGTGCAAGCTGCAAAAACTTCAAAGGAAGCAGTGCAGTATCGTGACAGGCCGAATGGTAAGCAGAAATGCAGCAATTGCATGCAGTTTATTCCAGGCAAGACATCTGAAGCAAACGGCGAATGCAAAGTCGTTGAAGGTAGTATCAGCCCTCAAGGTTGGTGTACCGCATATGCTCCAGAATCATAATAGATTACCTGAGCGACATCTCCCTCAAAGAGGAAAAAATCACTAAGCGACATCTATTCAGATTAACCGTTATGTTGCTGATACCTAGCTCGCCGGCGGGCGCCTGCGAGTACCTTATAGATCAGGCCTACAAATAAATTGAATTTCTTGCATTCTTCAGATTAGTTTTAAAGATACTTCCTGAAACTATTTGAGGATCTAACCAATAAGCGAAGGCAGCAAGTTGAGGATAGCTCGGTTAATTACTGGCACAATCTGCCAGTCGATGACCTGGATTGGTTATTTTCCTCTGGTATCGTATGCATGGTCTGGGGAACTACCCAGGGTGCGTGAGTATCCACGGCAGGCTACTGAATTTATTATTAAAGAATGGGGAATATACATAGTACTTTTGGATCTTATTATGGTAATGACATCAACAATAAGGCTTACCACACATGCTAAGAAAGTGCACGCTGCTCACCGTATCATTTGCACACAAAAAAATCATGGAGAAAGTGATGTTTGCTGTACGGTTCTTTATTTTCCCTGCAATCATTTTATTTATGATGTTTCCCGCTTACAGCGATGGGGTCCCGAATGACTCTTATATTGCGGGTTATGCGACAGGAATTCTCAAGCGAGATTATGCACTTGACTTCTCCTCCTTAGTGGTGCGCGACGGTGTTATTACATTACCGGCACATAACCTGTCACCGGAAGATCGTGCTCAAGTTCAACAAATATTGTCTGAAATTCCGGGAGTAATGAGAGTGGAACTGCTCGGGGACGATAAGCAACAAAACATAGCTGTTTCTTCACCAATAGACAAGCAGGATACGCCTGAAAGCACACTTGTTTCACCCTCAGAAGTTTTTCCTACGGGTTTTTTACCAACGGGTCATTTATTTAAGCCTTTACTGGCTGATCCACGCTGGGCGCACTTCTCAGCGGCTTACCGCAATTATGTAGGCGCCGATATTGACGGGAATAACAATGGGTCAGTCAGTTTCGGGGAGACTATTCCTTTCTATCGAGCCAATCTAGGCCGGACTACCGTGCAATGGGAAGCAGGACTTCAGGCTGGGGTCTTTAGCGACTTCAATCTTGATGCAAGCTCTTCCGATCTGATCAATACTGATTTTATTGCCTCTGTTTACTCGAGTATGCGAACAGGTCAATTTTCTTCTTTTGCCCGCATTTTCCATCAAAGCTCGCACCTTGGGGACGAATTCCTGCTGAGAACCCAGTTAGAGCGTATCAATCTCAGTTATGAAGGAGCTGATCTCAGGGTTTCCTATGAACTGCCCTATGGAGTACGCATCTATGGGGGAGGGGGAGGTATTTTTCATAAACAACCTTCAACAATCAAACCCTGGTCCATTCAATATGGACTTGAATTCAGAAGTCCCTGGCGTATCAATTTCGCCGCGATGAGACCCATATTAGCGGTTGACTTTAAGAATCATGAGCAAAACGACTGGAATGCGGATATTTCTGCCAGAGCTGGATTTCAGTTTGATAACCAACAAGCATTCGGTCGCAAGCTGCTGTTTATGATAGAGTATTTTAACGGTAATTCTCCCACCGGCCAGTTTTATAAAGAGAAGGCTGAATATCTCGGAATCGGTGCTCACTACCATTTCTGATATATTCGGATCCAGTTCCTTGCCTCTTGAGGTGTTAGAGAACAGATACCAGACGTTTAGTCAGGTATTTTTCAAATCAGGCGTTGCGCTTCAAATTCGAATCCGTATGACTAATTCATCAACTACCAAAAGAATATTTTTTCCTCACAATATGATTCTGTATTATTTACACACATAATAGCTTTGCTTTTGTGTAGCATTAGGTAGCAGATTGGCTTCGCCAGACTGTCAAAGTGGATTAATTCAATTAGTGGTAAATTTCCCGATTAAAATCGATTCGTTTTCAACTTTTCCAGAGCGATGATTTTATTTATCATCTCTACTGAGGGAAGAGCTGAACAGTCAATACCCTGAACTGAATATAGCAGTAGCTGCTTGTTAATTTGTTAAGACTCCATTGATTTATTAAACTTTAGACCCTTACTCCAATGGATAAAACGATTAATGCCAGCAATTCAAAGCCAGACAATGTAAAGCCGAAATCCAAGCGCAGGCGTGGTCCCACAGCGCGTATCAGCAGAAGCGAATCCCTGAGACGGCCAAAAAAATATCAATCTGGTGAATTCAAGCGAAAATTATTGCTGATAGGGATAGAAATCCTCAGCCTGAGCATTACAGCGATTCTGGTCATCATGCTGCTGCTTGGCTATTCTGCGAACCGGTTTTCAGGTACCAGTTTTTTCAGCAGCTTGCTACCGTTTGCGATTGGCATCTTGGCATTGATACTAGTTGCTTCCACTTTTTTCATCGGCTGGTGGAGACTGAGAAAATGGCTGCAGCTTCACTCTGAATTATTGACTCCGATACTGTCCCTATCATTTGCTTTGCTAATTACCTGGCTCGTTATCCATGGTGAATTTTCCCTAGCTTACGGAAATTTCCGCACGCTGGTTGGAGGCAAGGAAGAAGCAGGGCGTATGACTATTGCGCATCAAGTCTATGCAGCTTATCGCAGGCATAACCCAGCACAGCTACAAAAAATGGTTAGTCGGGCTCAGGAATACCAACAAGCCATCAAAGATGCAGCCGTTGCTTTCGATGTCGATGTCAATCTGCTACAGGGTATTGCGGCAACAGAATCGTCTTTTTTGCCGAGAGGCAGTCGTGACGGTGGACGCGGTTTATTCCAAATTACCCAGGTTCCGAAAACGGTCGTGGCTCAGGCGCTTAAACGGTTGGGTATCGAAAAAATCTCTCTGGAAAATCCCCGGCATAATGCCTTTATTGCCGCGGCTACATTTAAATATTATCTGGCCGAAATGAAAGGCGATCTTTTCTTAGCTTTATTAGCCTACAATATCGGCCCCGCTAACGGCGGCCTGCGCTTTATCATGCAGCAATACGGCGTCTCCGATTTCACGACTATTCAGCCTTATTTACAAACACTGCCGCGCGATTATCCGATACGGGTATTATCCTACTCCCTGGCGTTTCGCCTCTGGCAAAAAGAAGGTAAATTGCTCGCTTATGAAGAAGGAAACAATGCTATCCAGATACAGCGTATTGGCATACCGGGATTGCATACCGGTTTGTAGTTTTTCAGCATCCAATCAATTCTTGTAAGCCTTACAGAGAGCCATAAGCAATAATCTATCTCGGCATCGCCGTCAGCCAGATTCCTGATGTGAAACCCGGCGCATCCACGTTAACACGTGCACCTGAATCCTTTGATGATATCAAGCATGCGCTTACCAAGAAATTTTCCAGCAATAATGAATCTTGGTATCGCGAGCGAAATCCTCGGGGACCGTTACCGCGCTGATATCATCGATCCTCAAATTGGCCAACGCTTCTTTATCCAGTTTGAACCGACGAAAGTTCGTTGAAAAATATAATATCCCACCTGGCGCCAGCAAGGTTGCGGCATTGCGGATCAGTTGCACGTGGCCGCTCTGGATGTCGAAGGTCTCGTCCATTTTCTTGGAATTGGAGAAGGTTGGAGGATCGAGAAAAATCAGGTCGAACTGCAACTTCTGTTTTGAACTGGCCTGCTCGGCCAGCCATTGCAGGCAATTGGCGCGTACCAGCTGGTGATTGCCATGAATGCCATTAAGGGTGAGATTTCGTTTTGTCCAATCTAGATAAGTGTTGGACATATCGACAGTGACACTGGACGCCGCACCGCCGATCACTGCATGCACTGTGGCGCTACCGGTGTAGGCGAATAAATTCAGAAAGCGCTTGCCCTTGGCCTGTTGCTGAATCAGCAAACGCATCGGCCGATGGTCGAGAAACAACCCGGTGTCCAGATAATCCTCGAAATTCACCCAGAACTTGCAGCCGCCTTCTTCAACGACATGAAAATGACCAGAATCACCTTGTTTTTCGTATTGATCGGTGCTTTTCTGCTTGCGGCGAATCTTTAAAAACACCTGCTCAACAGGGATTTCCAACACTTGGGTTATTTCTGCTATCGCTCTGGTCAGCCGCTGATTGGCCTTGACCGGGTCAATCGTTTTGGGCGGCTCGTATTCCTGCACGTTGACCCAGGTCCGCTCGCCTTGATAAACATCTACTGCCACTGCGTATTCCGGCAGATCGGCATCATACAGCCGGTAGCAATGCACCTGATTCTGTTTGGCCCACTTGGTCAGTTTTTTCAGATTCTTGCGTAAGCGGTTGGCGAACATTTTCGCCTGGTTGTCAGGCTGTTCGGTCTGAGCGCAGCAATTGATTTGCTCGATGCGTTCCTGTTGGAGTTTAGTTCCCAGTTCAGGGAAGACTTTTTCTTGGTTCTGCCGCATTCGCTACCTACAAAGAAGAGATTCAGGGTGAGTGAGTTATCTTGTCTTGAAACAAAGTGATTTTGTTCTGTCAGAGCATAAAATGGTTCCGCAAAACTCAGCTTGTCACGGTGATTTGCTGCCCAGCATATTCCACCACCTGGCCATGGCGGATCTTACAGGTCTTGCGCAGCTCAATCTGACCATCTACCTTGACTTTACCCTCGGTGATCACAATCTTGGCTGCACCGCCGCTTTCGCACAGGCCGGTGATCTTCAAGAGATCATTCAGGGTAATACAGTCGCGGCCTTTGAGGCTGAATTCATTCATGATTTGACCTGTTTCTGTTGGATATAGATAGCTTCGACCTTCTCTCTGGCCCACGGCGTCTTCCGCAGAAACTTTAAGCAGGATTTGATGCTGGGATCCTGTTTGAAGCAATTGATATCCACTTTTTTGGCTAATCTCTCCCAGCCATATTGCGCATGCAGTTCGGTAAGCAGCACCTCCAGGGTCACCCCATGCAAGGGGTTCTTGGGTTGTGAATGATTTTTATCTTCTGGAGTGGGATCGTGCATGGCGTTTATCTGGTTAACAGTTAACAGGAGCTCATTATACGCTCCCCATCCGATTGGGCGTGAAACTACTGAAACACTTAACAAATTAACCCTGTCAGCTCTACGTCTGTTTTCCAAACCACTTGAGCTTGTATCGCACCATCTTCTCAGCCAGATCGTCATAGTCTTTCCAATCTTGGTGGGTGTGGATGCGCACATGCGGATTGGAACCGGGAATCTCTCGCATGAGAAAGGGTAAATGGTCACGGTCACGCACGAAATAGTGGGAGAAGCCATTCAACGCCAATGCAAAGCCCGCCTCGAACAGCGCACTGGTGACCAATTTCTCAGGATAAACCAGCACAAACTGACGACTCAGTTGCAGTGCTTTCAGATCATCCAATACCGAAACATCGAGCGTGTCAAAATCCGAGATACTTTCGATCTTTTCCGCGGCCCAGTATACGGATAGTCCGCAATTCTGCTTGAGGGCATCGAAGATCTTTTTGAACTGCGCCCGACTGCTTTGATAGGCCTTATCTGTTGAGAAAGTCGCCATGGGCGTGGAAAGGAACACGTCATACAGAAATTGGTCAGAACCGGCCAATGCTTTTGCTGCCTGTTTCACCGCCGTCTCCAGATCTGGCCAGTGCAGTGCAAACGCGTGCTGCAACTGCTTCTCGGTAAGTTGCGCCGCACCGAGCTGGTCATTGATCACAGTGACCAGCTTTTCGATTTCTTCCCGGTCGAGCAAAGTGGCATTGAACTGAGCCAGCGGGCCCGACAGATCAGTGACCTTGAGATCAATCAGCAAAGGCACAATGCGCGCCTCTTCGAAACGCTTGCCAAGCGCGCCGGCTTCGTAAAGAATCCATGGGGCGGAGCAGTTGTCACGGGTCAGGCATAGAATCCCGAATTCGCATTCATCAAGCATGGAGCTTAACTCGTGGAACCAGTGACTGCCTTTGGCAATGTCGTCTGACGACAAAAAAACATCGACCGCCTGGATGACATTCGGCAACCAGTCCTTCATGGCTTTAGCCACCTCGTGACTGACTTCTCCGGACCAACTGACAAATACCTTCATATCCTGTTCCTTTCATGAATCTGGCGTGCAACGCACGATACCGATTTGATTCATCTGTTTATTTCAGAGAAAGACTTTCCAGTGCTTTTTCATGATTCCATTTTCCGTGAAACAAATGACCCTTTTTCTCGGGTGTACGGTCACTGGTCCAGGTCAGATATTTGCCGTCTGGCGTAAATACCGGCAGACCGTCAAAACCTTCCTTGTCCGTCACACGCACGGGCTCTTTTTTGCCTTCCACATCGACGATGTAAAGCTCAAAATTCCGGTGTCCATGGACATTGGTTGAGAAAATGATGTATTTTCCGGAAGGATGATAGAAGGGCGCCCAGGACATCATATTGAGATGGGTAATTTGCTTCTGATCCGATCCATCGATGTTCATGGTAAATATTTCCGCTTCTCTGCCATTGGCTGAAAAGCGGCGCCAAACGATTCTCTTGCCATCCGGGCTGAAAAATGGACCGCCATCATAGCTTTGTGTATGGGTTAATCTTTTTACGTTGGAGCCATCGGCATTCATGATGTATATATCGATTAAAGAGGACGGATCTTTTTTGAAAAGCGCTGCTTCTTCCTCGGATAATGGTTCGGTGTAGGCCCTGCGATTGGAGGCGAACGCGATCAGTTTGCCATCGGGGGACCAGGAGGCTTCCGCATCATAGCCCAGGGTATTGGTGAGATTGCTGATTTTCCCACCTTCAAAATTAGTCTCATAGATATCGTAAAACTCATCATAATCCCAGGCGTAGGATTGCCGCTCGCCGGATTTTCTTCTTTCAATTTCGGCGGCCATCTTGGTTTTGGCACCAGGGTCTTCATGGGTAGAGGAAAACAACACCTTTTCCTGTAAAGGATGCACCCATGAGCAAGTGGTTTTACCGGTACCGGGCGATACTTGCTGAACTTTCCCACTCACCAGATTCTTCAGGTAAATCTGATAAAATGGATTTTCATCGGATACTTCAGCCTGATAAGCCATCCAGTGCATATCTGCACGATAATAGGCTTCGCCGACTCTGACTTCCTTATCTGAAAGCTGATACTCTTCGGTAATAAAATCTGTTGCACTGGCATGGGCCGCGGTGAAGAAAAAAAGCGCTGCTAACAGTTTCTTGATCAATAATGGAGAATCGGTAAAAGAAGATTGCTGTGTAAAAATTTTCATTTGAACTTATAAACCTCGTTGCTAAAGAAAAATCATTTAAACATAGCTTTAAAAAGAAAGTAAATAAGATGTCATTTCCAGCAAGCTGTTCCGGAAGAGTTGGGTGGATCACGTCAATATCCATCAGAATGAGTTAAATAACAAATCGCTATAAAATTTAAAGAATGAAAAAATCAATCAAGTTGAGTGTGACATGGGGCTTCATCATTAGTTGCTTATTCTATGGCGTAGCGGTGTTCGCAAGCAGCGAGACCTTTCATCATCAGATGGAAATTACGCTCTCGCCAGATACCTCTGAAATCCTGGTAAAAGATCAGGTGCGCCTTCCGGAACGCTACCGGAATCAACCTGCAGCGACTCAGCTTGACTTTAGCTTGCATGCCGATTTAACGGTGACTGAAGTGAAAGGTGCGCACCTTACCTTGCAGAAAAGTAATGCTGCTTTGAGTGCCAGAGCGGTTCCATTAAAACTGTACACTTTGATCTTGCCGCCACAACAAGAAGAATTTACTTTAACTTTCAACGGAAAAATCAATCATGCCGTACAAGGCCCTGCTCTGGAATACGCACGTAGTTTCAGTTATACCCCTGGACTCATCTCAGATGAAGGCGTTTTTCTGGCTAATTCTACTGCCTGGTATCCGCAGTTTGAGGATGTCATGGTGTCATTTAACTTGAATATTCAAGCGCCAGCCGACTGGGACGTCATTAGCCAGGGCACTTTAGTGCGTGAGCAAAAAACAAAAACGACCCACAATGTAATTTGGGAAGAGAAACAGCCACAGGACGACATCTACATCGTAGCGGGGCGATATCAGCGCTACACGCAATCAACGGGCGCGGTGAATGCATTTGTTTATTTGCGCAGCGCAGATGAAGCATTAGCCCAGAAATATCTGGATACCACCGCTCAATATATTGCCATGTATAACAAGCTGCTGGGGCCTTACCCGTATTCAAAATTTGCCCTGGTCGAGAATTTCTGGGAAACCGGCTACGGCATGCCTTCTTTTACGCTACTTGGCCCCAAAGTAGTGCGCTTTCCTTTCATTCTGCATTCTTCTTATCCGCATGAGATTTTGCATAATTATTGGGGGAATGGCGTATTTGTCGATTATGCTAAAGGGAATTGGTCGGAAGGATTGACTGCCTATCTCGCTGATCACCTGGTGAGTGAGCAAGGCGGTAGAGGTGAGGAGTATCGCCGTGATGTGCTGCAAAAATATACTGATTTTGTGAGTAAGGAAAAAGACTTCCCTATTGCCCAATTTACTTCGCGTCATAGCTCCAGCTCAGAAGCCGTGGGTTATGGAAAAACCATGATGTTTTTTCACATGTTGCGGCAAGAGCTCGGGGATGAGGACTTTGTCCGGGTATTACGCACTTTTTATAAACAGTTTAAATTCAAGCAAGCCACTTTCGAGGATTTAAAGACGACCTTTAACTCACTCACTGGCAAGGATTTTTTCCCGTTCTTTAAGCAATGGGTATATCACAGTGGCGCGCCCAATCTTTTGCTGCAAGATGCGCAGGCCGAACCCACAGCCCAAGGATTTAAGCTCAAAGCGGTGATCAAACAAACCCAGCAAGACATACCCTATCAACTCACTGTGCCTGTCGCCGTTCACCTGGAAGGCGAAGCGCAAGCTTATCAGACTCAAATCACCCTCAATCAGCCTACCCAAACGATTGAACTGGATTTGCATGCGCGACCCGTGCGTATCGACATTGATCCGCAGTTTGATGTGTTCAGGCGTCTGGATAGCCGCGAAATCCCTTCCGCCTTATCCCAGGGATTTGGCGCGGAAAAACCTTTATTAGTGCTGCCAGCTAAAGTGGATCAGGAAATACTACAGGCGTATCAGTTGTTGGCAACGAATTGGCAAAAAACTCAATCCAGCCTGCTGGAAGTGGTGCGCGATGATCAACTGGATACGCTGCCCACCGATCGGACGGTCTGGATCATGGGCTGGCAAAATAAATTCAGTCAAGCATTAGTTACTGCTTTGCCGCAACAGAGTGTGGCTTATCGCTCAGGTACGCTGCAGCTGGATCAGCAAACTTATCAGCAGGCAAAGCATGTCATTGTGCTGACAGCAAGACAACCCGCCAACCCGGATAAAACCCTATTATGGGTGGCATCCGATCATCCCAAGGCGATTGCAGAATTGGCCAGAAAGCTGCCGCATTACCGCAAATACAGTTACCTGGTCTTTGAAGGCGATGAGCTGACTAATGTGAACAAAGGTCAATGGCCTGTTACTCAATCGCCCTTAACCCAGTTGATCAAGCAGAAAGATGAGGTATCATTTACTTCCACCCACGTGGGCACTTTGGCACCCCGCCGCGCATTGGCGGAGTTACCACCGCTGTTTTCTGAAAGCCGCATGCTAGTGGATATCACCCATTTAGCCAGCGAAGCCCTTAAGGGGCGTGAATTGGGCAGCCCGGAATTGGATACCGCCGCAGAGTATATCGCACAGAACTTTCGGCAGGCTGGCCTGCTGCCCGGTGGAGATGGCAGCAGTTATTACCAGATCTGGCAGCAGGATGTGGGCGCACCGAAAGGAAAACTCACTTTGCGTAATGTAATCGGAATTGTGCCTGGCACGAATCCGGAATTAGCCGGACAGAGCCTGGTCATTGGTGCGCATTATGATCATTTGGGCATGGGCTGGCCGGATGCGCGCGCAGCCAACCAGGGAAAAATTCATTACGGCGCAGATGATAATGCCAGCGGGATTGCAGTCATGCTGGAGCTGGCGCGGCAGATCGCCGTCAAGTGGCAGCCGCAACGCACCATTATTTTTATCGCTTTTACCGGCGAAGAAGCCAATCTGCTGGGTTCAAAACATTACATAAATCATGCCACCAACTATCCGGTAGATAAAATAGTCGCTATGCTCAATCTGGATACGGTAGGACGACTGGGTAACAATCCGGTCACGCTGTTCGGCGCCGGTACTGCTCGTGAACTGGCGCATGTTTTTCGCGGCGCAGGCTTTGTCACAGGTATTCCCATCAACGCTGTACAGAATGATTTCGGTTCCAGTGATCAAGCCGCTTTCATCAAAGCGGGCGTGCCCGCCGTCCAGTTTTTCGCCAGCGCACATGAAGACTATCATGCTCCTGGTGATACCGTAGATAAAATCGATGCAGCCGGATTGGTGAAAGTGGCTGCCATTCTCAAGGAAGCAACCGAATATCTGGCCAATCGTCTCGAACCCCTGACCGTTGCTTTGCCATCATACAATGCGCAATCTGAATCAATACCGGTAAAAGATAAACGCAGGGTCAGCCTCGGTACGATGCCGGATTTTTCCCATCAAGGTAAAGGTGTGCGCGTGGATAGCATTATCCATGGCTCTCCGGCACATCAAGCACAGCTACAGGCAGGCGACATCCTGATTCAATTGGCCGGACAACTGATCAGCGATCTGGCATCGTATGCCAATATCTTGAGAACGCTTGAGGCGGGACAGAAAACTGTGTTGCAATACCTGCGGGACGGTAAAGTCAGGACGGTTGAGGTGGTACTGATTGAGCGATAATTGAATCAAGGGGATGTATTTAGAACAATCAAAGTAAAATTCCTCATTGATTTCCTAAAAAGGGATATCGGCCAAAAATTCGATAGTAATTTTTTTGATATAGTAAATCCCATATAAGTTGATTATAACTTATGGAGGACATATCCAGTATTGTTTCGCCGCAAGATATTATCCGTTCGAGAGAAAGAGGACCTTGTCATCGCGCAAGTGGCGAAGTGTCTTTGCGCAGGTATAGCCAGCGTGGCGCGCTGGATCAAGACTCCCGATTCCAGAACAACCCGCAACAAGCCTTCAACCAAGATCGACATGGAGGTTTTGGCGCAGAACATAGAGGATCATCCAGACGCGTATCGGTTCGGGCGCGCCAAACGGCCTGGAGTCAGCACCCAGGGTATCAATCATGCTTTAAGGCGTCTGGGCGTGATTGATGAAAAAACTCTGCGCCACCCAAGGGCCAGCGAAGAAGAGCGGCGCATCTTCCAGGAAAAAATTGAAGGCCATGAACACGAGGGCCGCGTCATCGTT
>CAZKPL010000079.1:0-2423 GCA_964554625.1 uncultured Nitrosomonas sp.
TGCTCATAAGTCACCATTGCAAAACTGTTCATTTTCGGCCTTTTGCAGCCCTTATGCCCTGGGTGCCAATCACGCTTCTGCGAATTCGCCGAGAATTCGCTCGTATAACTGCCGATCAGCGCTGCTAAATAAAACAAAGCGAATATGCTTGACGGTCAAAAAACTGGGAAGCGTATCGAAGATTACCTTGAGAGCGATCCGCACAGCCGGTTCCAGAGGATAACCGAATGCACCCGTCGAGATTGCAGGAAAAGCGATGGATCGGATGCCATTGTCTTCGGCTAGTTGCAGTGCATTACGATAACATAAGGACAGCAACTGAGCAGAAGGCTCGTCTACACCATAGACTGGCCCAAGACAGTGGATAACATGGCGGTTTGGCAGATGATGCGCTCCAGTGATGACTGCCTGGCCGGGTTGAAGAGGTGCGAGTCTGCGGCATTCCTCTTCAAGGCCAGGACCTGCGCCCCGATGGATCGCGCCTGCTACGCCGCCCCCGGTCCGCAACATCGCATTGGCTGCGTTGACAATCGCCTCCATATCGGGTTGAGCTGCAATATCCCCCTGAACACATTCAATGGTGACGCCAAAAAATTCACGCTTTGCCATAAATTGCCACTTCCTCTCGCAGGGACTTTAGTCTCATCGCAGAATGCCAATTGAATGATGCGTTATGTTTTACATTCGGAAGGCATTGACTCGCGAATCGTAGTTAAGACCCTCAACATCTTCGCCACGCCGACCGTTCAGAACACATTCAAAGAACTTCCTTACCGTGTCATTGGTATCTTCACCCCACAATTGATGAGTCTTGCCGACCTTATCGCCTTCTGTAAAATCAACATATACCGCATTGGTTGCGTCGAGCGTTCTTACCGTTCTGCCAAGCCGATCCTTTTGGAAGTTTGCGTCTGACCAGCCGAGAATTTTGTCGTTTTCATTGATGGTAATATAAGTCCTTTTTCCAACCTGGATATTCTCCACCCACTTTTTGTGCCCTTCATTATCACAATCTGCCTGGCAAAGAACAGCATTCGTAAACATTCGTGTTTCGCCATCGTATATCGTACCTTGCACGTAATTCTGGAACAGGAAGTTCCCCATGCTGTATGTCATGAGGTTGAGGGAAACATCACATTCGAGCAGCGCCTCCTTATTAAATGGCATTGCCAAATATGACGCCAGTTTCTCAAATGCATTATCCAACGCGCCCGTAGACACTTGGGCAACCCGTTTTACTGTCTTATATTCTTTTATTGTGATGCCGCCGGTATTGGACGGCCAGGAAAAAAGAACTACTTCAATTTGATAGCGCTCCTGCAGAAGCCATCCTTGCTCGATGGTTTCCGCAAATGGTTTATTGTATCCATGCACAAAGAATAAACAGTTCTTTTTGTTCTCCTTACATCGCTCCAGAACGGCTTCAAATTGTGTTTTACTGGGCAAATTATCAGGACGAGGCGTTTTAGGCTCTTGAACCAGCTCCAGCTTCCATTGCCCGCCTTCCTTATAAGCGTTTGCCAGCCGAATCTCATTGGGTCCTTTGCTGTTAAGCTGCTCACCAAAAGCGCTTTCGTTACTAAAACCACTTTTAATAAATTCCGGCTTTAAATTACGATTGCTAATAACGAGCATGATTCATACTCCTTTATAGGTTGAGAGCTATCAACGGCTACAGGCAGGCATACCCTTTTGATAGAGCCGCATAAAAACCCTGGAGAGTTTTAATTACGGGACCCATTGCAGTCTGTGCGGTAGCGCACATACCGGCAGAATAAATCCCATTGTGACGATATCCCAACCACACAAAAACACGAAAGACTATGTGCGCTACCGCACAGACTACGCTTGATGCTGCCGCTAGAATTTGAGCGGTGTTTTTAAGTATGCCGCTGCATTTAGGTAGTAAGACTTTCTTTCTCTGACACTTTTTCGCTAGCTTGGGTGCTCAGCACGCGAGTTATGCGTACTCCCGGAAATCAATTAACAATTTAAGGAAAAAAACCAAATGAAGACGACAAATGAGCTTAGGCTAGGTATTTCAGCAAAAAGACTTGCTATGATTATTAGCTTATCTGCTGTTCTCGGATTAGCGAGCTGTCAACAGGAAGGCCCAGCAGAAAAGACGGGAAAAAAGCTGGATCGTTCGATTGAGAATGCTGAACAAAAAATTGAGCAAGAAACAGAAAAAGTAGAAAGCAAGCTTGACGACGTTAAAGAGTCGATAATCGGAAAAGCTGAAACAAGTGGCCAGTACATTGATGACTCGGTTGAGAATGCCGAACAAAAGATTGAGCAAGGAGCAGAAAAAGCAGAAAGCAAGCTTGAAGACGTCAAAAAGTCGATAATCGAGAAAACCGAAGCAGGCGGCCAGTACATCGATGACTCGGTTATTACCCTAAAAGTTAAGACAGCCATTCTAA
>CAZKPL010000079.1:2523-7015 GCA_964554625.1 uncultured Nitrosomonas sp.
GGCCAGTACATCGATGACTCGGTTATTACCCTAAAAGTTAAGACAGCCATTCTAAATGAGCCCTCGCTTAAGATATCCCAAATCAAAGTAATAACCGTTGATGGCGTAGTGCAGCTGAGCGGAACGGTTGACTCCCAGCAAAGTATCGACAAGGCCATAGAGGTGGCCAAAAGCCAGGATGATGTGAAATCGGTACAAAGCGATCTGATTGTCAGTACAACTGATTAAATTACCGCCTGTTGGAAGCAGATGGTCGTTTAATAAGGAATGCTTGAAAATGTAAGCACCCGACGCAACTGCCCATCATTCAATTAAGGTGATTGAATGAATTTCGGAACTAAAGGCAGCAATTCGTCAATACGGCTATTAGGCCAGGTGGGAAGTTCGTGAACAGACTCTTAGAAAGGTTGAGAATGAATTATATCTCCTGTTATGTACGGTACCGTACAGACAGTATTTAATTTTGCCACTAGTATTTAAATACTGACCGGATTGACAAACTGGCAAAAGGATAAACCAATGGACTCTATTGGGTTGTTAATTTTTCTCATAATCGGCGCAGTAGCAGGTTGGCTGGCTGGAATATTTATGAAAGGAAGAGGCGCTGGTCTTCTAGGCAACATCATTCTTGGCATCGCCGGTGCCGTTGTGGGTGGTCTCTTATTTGGTCTATTGGGGCTTATCGGTTCAATAGTGACAGCTATAGTAGGCGCTGCAGTAATACTATTTTTAGCGGGCGTTTTCATGAAGTCCAAGAAGCAATCCTGAACTCAGGAATGAAGGAGAAGCATAATGAATACGAAAGAAGCATTCAAACAAAAGATGGAAGCCGAGATAGAGCTGGCGCAGGCCAAATTGGCAGAATTGCGGGCCGAAGCAAAGGGTTCTGCAGCCGATGCCCGCCTCAATTACGATAAACAGATTGAAGAACTTGAGCAGAAGATTGATATGACGAGAACTAAGCTCAAAGAACTGGGTGAAGCTGGCGAAGAGGCGTGGGAGCACCTGAAGGACGGAGTCGAGAGCGCCTGGGATACCCTAAGCAGTACGGCTCGAGATACTGCCGCCGAATTGAAAAATAAATTTAAAGACTGAGATGGAATGTGTCTGACATGCTGCCAACTGACGCGCCTGTGTTAACGTGAATACTGTCTTTCCAGAAAAATACTTCACTCGGTGGAAGGCTGAATGCATCTTGCAATGACAGAATCATTCCTTACAGGCATCCTGGATCAGTGGATCGCGCTGGAGGGAAGCAGGCGATCGAATTCATTCTTGACTACTTGGTAGCACTCACAAACCCGCGCCTCCAACCCCGACCGGTCCAGCACTGTGATGTGGCCCCGGCTGTAATGAATCAATCCTGCTTGCTGTAATTTCCCGGCAGCTTCCGTAATCCCTTCACGGCGTACACCCAGCATATTGGCGATCAGTTCCTGGGTCAGGATCAACTCATTTGAAGGAAGCCGGTCAATGCTTAGCAGCAGCCTGCGGCAGAGTTGCTGATCCACCGTATGATGCCGATTGCAAACGGCCGTTTGCGCCATTTGGGCAATGAGCGCCTGAGTATAGCGCAGCAGCAAATGAAGTAACGCATCGTGGCGGTTAAATTCCTGCATAAATAGAGACTGCCGTATCCGATAAGTATAACCTGCGCTTTGCACTATGGCCCGGTTCATCATAGTTCCACCGCCCATGAATAGGGTAATACCGATAGCACCCTCGTTGCCGACAACGGCAATTTCTGTAGACGCGCCATTCTTCATGGCCTGAAGCTGCGAGACGATGCAATTCGTGGGAAAATAGACGAAATGCAACTTCTCTCCTGGCTCGTAAAGAATGTCACCAGGAGGCATCTGGACCAGCTCCAGGTGAGGGAAAAGGCGCTCGTATTCGGTTGCAGGTAGCGCGTTGAGAAGTTGATTTTGTCGAGGACTGGGTGTATCAATCATAATGTCTACTCCTATCTGTGAAGCACAGGCAGTATAACCCTGATATAGACTTATTAATCTGGTGGCAAGCCAAGGGCTATGATTACGAATTAAGCTCAACTCTGTGTTGTATAACACAGCAAGTTTCAATCTTCAAGCTATCAATCCGGGTTATCAGGCCCCTGATCGGCGCAACGTATGCTGACCATCTGGCTCGATCATTCCCGGTCGCATTATGTGCGATACCGTACAGACGAGGCCCGATCTTGCCTCTAAAGTATTTCTATATTTTTTATGTGAGAGAGGAGTTTTCATGAATATCGCTATCGAACCTATGCTAGCACTCGTGATAGGCATATTAATTCTGCTGATACCCAGATTTTTAAATTATTTAGTGGCCGTGTATTTGATTGCCGTAGGTATTTTGGGATTAATTTAACATTACCTTGCTTTAAAGGGATGAATCCGGAGAGTAAAGCAGAGAACACTGATGATCTACGAGCCGCATCACAAGCGGCAGTGCCTTAAATGTAATTCCTGTTGTGATGTGATTGGCTTGCTTCATAACTATCAAGAAGGTCACCCATAGAAGAAGCCGATCCAATCCAATCGCATGGGAAATAAGCATGCATGATAATAGTAAGCACAAATTGCCTGTTTTAGCCTGCTGTGCGGCTGACATCGCCAATACCGTGTTAACGCACAAGCGACGAATACTGTTGCATGGCCCGACCGGTGTCGGCAAATCGACATTGGCAGCACAGTTGGCGCATGAACTTGGTAAGTCTGGCCAGAACTGTTACTGCCTATGTGCTGATCCTGGTTCACCCGCCTTTGGCCTGCCAGGCGTTATTTCGCTTGGCAAATGGCAGCCGGATAACTGGCAAATTATCAGTTATGAGGCTATCTGCAGTCTCGATGCAGGCCGTTTCCGCCTTCCGCTGGTATTAGCAGTTCAGCGTCTCATGCAATTACTGGATAATGAGGCGCTATTAATCGATAGTCCTGGCGTAACACGGGGTGTGGCTGGCAGTGAATTGTTGCAGGGCTTGTTCGAGGCGGCGGCTGTGGAGGCAGTGCTTGCCTTGACTGCGGCTGATTGCCCGCCCTCGCTGCTTGATGAACTGCATACCTTGACAACTCAGCTCTATGTCGTCCATGCCAGCACAAAGGCCAAGCGCCCGGGTAAACGCAGCCGCGCCCGCCAGCGTACTCAGCTTTGGGATGACTATCTTAAAAACGGTATCGAATATACACTCGATCTTGATCAGTTGAATATCATCGGCACGCCGCCGCCATTGGGCGAGGTCAGCGCATGGACAGGCCGGCAGATTGCGCTGTTATATCGCAATCAGACACGGCTCATGGCGGAAGTGAGGCGTTTGCAAGGAAATCAGTTAATTGTCAGATTACCCTCTCTACCGCAAACTTTTGATAGCTTATTGATTCGGGATGCGCAACGTTCAATCAACGGCTTGATCGAAACAGCTATCCCGTTTGCAGCGGAACCACTCGAATACCATGCGTCCCCTGATATAACCGCACCAGCCCAGCAGAATGGCGGACTGCGCGTCATGGGTCGGATCGGCCAAATCGACTTCTGCCTCGTCAATGGGATTCTGGGTGATCCGCTGTTGCACGTGCGCTTGCGGCAGCAAAAGCGTAGCCTGCTGTTTGATCTAGGAGAAGGCATGCGTCTGCCTGCCCGCATTGCCCATCAAATAACGGATATTTTTATCAGTCATGCCCATATCGATCATATTGGCGGCTTCATCACGTTACTGCGTTCGCGGATTGGCCAGTTCCCGTCCTGCCGCTTGTATGGCCCGCCAGGATTGGCTCAGCACATCGAAGGATTCCTGCAAGGCATACTGTGGGACCGGGTAGCGGAGCGTGCACCTTGCTTTGAGGTCGCGGAATTACATGCAGATCATCTGCTGCGTTTTTGCCTGCAGGCAGGTCAGGGAGCGCCTGTGCCGCTCGATGCGGTCAAGTTGAGGGCAGGCGTGATCCTGCAAGACGCAGGCTTCCGTATTCGCGCACAACGGCTGGATCATCACACGCCGGTGCTCGCCTATGCATTCGAACCAGCCATGGAAATCCATATCCGCAAGGATTATCTACAAGCACGTGGCTTCAAGCCGGGGCCCTGGCTGGCTGCATTGAAAAACCACCTGCTGGCTGGAAATGACACAGCCATCATTACCCTGCCTGACGGAACGGTAGCGCATGTCGCCGATGTCGCAGCGGACCTGACCCTGATCAAACCAGGCAAGAAACTGGTTTATGCGACCGATCTTGCCGACACTCCGGACAATCGCCAGCATCTACAGGCTTTAGCCCAATATGCCCACACCTTTCTCTGCGAAGCACGTTTTATGGAAGCCGATGCCGGGCAAGCGGCTCAGACTGGCCATTTAACCACACGCGCTTGCGGTGAAATCGCCCTGGCGGCTGAAGTTAGCCGGCTGATACCCTTCCATTTCTCCCAGCGCTACGCTGGCAATCTACAAGAGGCTTATGACGAGGTCCATGCCGCCTGTCCGTGCGTGGCCATGCCG
>CAZKPL010000079.1:7115-11971 GCA_964554625.1 uncultured Nitrosomonas sp.
CCCAGTATCCTGCCCACTCTGGCGCCTTTGTGTTTTCTTTTACCCTTCTACGTATTTGCACGTATTTATTTATCACCTATTTCTCGATATCTTCCTATAAGACAAACTAGGCTCAGCAGAGAAAAAAACCAATAAATAACGACAAGGAGCAAAAATTTATAATGAAAAAAATAGTTAACGCGCTTTGCTTAGGCGTCGCATTAGTTGGATTGCTATCAGCTTGTTCAACCACCCAGAAAATAACAAATTCACTTAGAACTGCAACCGAACAATTGCTGATCAGCGAGGCGGCAATGCGCAGTCTTCCTAAACAATCTGCCTCGTCCTTGCCTATTCCGCAGGGCGCAACTGTAAAGCTTGATATTTCCGGAATAAGTGCGGATAAGGATATTTTGCGGGGAATTATTGCTGGATGGTTGGGACAGCAAGGCTATACGGTTCAGGAGGGTCCGGAAAATGCTAACTACCGTATCAATGTAGTGGTAAATTCCCTGGGGACCGAACTGGGAAATACTTTCTTTGGGATTCCACCCGTCCAAGGTTCTTTGATACCCATTTCACTGCCTGAATTAGCGCTCTATAAAGCAGAATACCAGACTGGCTATGCCAGTTACCATTTCGATATTTTTGAGCTGCCATCCGGACGATTTGTTGGATCTTCCTCGCCGCTCCTTGCCGACACCTTTTATAACGCATACACAGTGTTATTTCTGTTCACCTTTAAAAGGACTGATTTGATTTCCCCCCCGCTGCTTCACAGATAGGCGTATTTCACAATCTATTACAGCAAGGCCGGCTAAACCTTATTTTTGCCGGTAAGTATGGAAGTGCCAAGAGAGCATTGATTCCAGGCAATTAAAACAATACTCAATCTATTCATGGATATAAATCGGCAACCGTTGCTGCCATTGGCGCCAACCACTTATCCCTTCAGGAAGGCGCTCGTGCGCACCCAGTACCAGTACACTTCCTTCTGATAACTGAATCTGTAATTGATGCAGGAATTGTACTTGCCTGCCCAGGCTGAAGTAGGTGAATACCAGATTGCGGCACAGCACCAGATGATAAGATTGCGTGTTTATCGGCTGCTCTACATCGCCAAGTAAAAAAGTAACCGGGCGCTGATAAACGGAGTGCAGACAATATTGATCATTAATTTGCGTGAAAGCCATTTGCCGCCATGCAGCCGATAAATTCTTGACACTGCTGAATGGATAACACGCATTGCGCGCTTGTTGAATCATAAGCAGATCGATATCCGTTGCCATAACCGAAAGAGCAATTTCCGGGTATTGCTGCTGCAAAACAAAAGACCACAGCAACACCATGCTATAAGCCTCTTCACCTCTGGCACAACCCGCACTCCAGCAATGCAGGCGTTGTTCCCCTTGCAGTTTAAGCTGCTCGCACAACCGCGGCATTAATTCACTTGCAAGCCGATCAAACACAATCTTATCGCGATAAAAGCGCGAGATGGTGACATGACACAATACCCCCAGAATCTGCCATTCAGCGGCATGGTGATGCAAATAATCACGATAAGCTGATTCATCCGCCAGACCTAACTGGCTGATTCGTCGGCCAATTCGCTTACATACCTGTTTCCTGACCCGACGGAAACCCTGCCAGCGAAGTTGCATCTGGGGCAGAGCCCACTGCAAGAAGTGGATACAGGCTTCATCTTTCATAAGCTATTGGGTGTCAGCCAGGAGTTTGTCGGATCCCACAAAAAGATGGCCAGCAATTAACTGGCTAGAATTATTCTTTAATCAAAACAACCCACAAGAATTCATGCAACGTTTGGCTGCCCTGATACCTCGACAAGGCTCAATCCCATCCGTTTTTTTCCGCGGCATGCGCACGGCCATGCATCTCGTCCCAACCTGCATCAAAACATTAAATGTATTGTGCGGAGCTTTGATCAAAAAACAATTTCTTGATGACTTATGGTTGAAGTTACAGCTTATTTAATCGTTAATCCATTCTACCCTGATAAAAAAACGCTTATTTTTCTTTTATCCTCTCGGGAGAATTCGAAGACTGGCATTGCAGCGACCGAGCAGTGCAATGATTCCAGCAACTACAAAGACTACGAATGGACGATCGGCTTCGCGCTGCCAAGCTCGCTCTACATATGACAGACAGTCCGTAGCACCAATACAGGACGCATCACTGCCTACTTCGCCGAGACTATATGCTCTGACTTCTTTTCTTTTTAGATTAGAAAGTTTAAGTCTATCTTTTCTTTGCCCTCTACGTGCTTGCACGTATTTGTTTATCTCCTATTTTTCGATATCTTTCCGGGAAATAGTCATGGGTGTACGTAACCCCACTGATTCCCCTGGATTTTGACCCATTGCAGGAGAATAACCAATGAATCAAAGAGATTACCGCTATGACCGCGAGAAGAATCCCTTTAATCCTGCGGCGACCGGATTTGCGCCAAATAATGCACTCTGTCTCGCTGCGGCTTCGAATCTGGCCTATGAAGAATCCGATTTATTGCGAGCAGCGGAGGTGAGCAAGTGGGGATTCAACCAGTTCAAGCTCATCAGCATCCCCAAGATACCGTTCATCGATACTCAGGCATTTGTCTGCGCCGACGCCGATGTTCTGCTCGTCGCGTTTCGCGGTACGGAACCAAATGATTTAAAGGACTGGCTGACCGACGCGCAGCTCGATCTTGCCGATGGACCGATGAAAAACATCAAGAACAAGGTTCATCGCGGCTTCCATGAGGCATTGAATGCGGCATGGCCGCAGTTGGAGACTGCGATCACCGACCTGCGCACTCATAATCAAGCAATCTGGGTCACCGGCCACAGCCTCGGTGCAGCCTTGGCCACATTGGCCGTAGCTCGCCTGAGTCTTGGAGATGGCATCAGGAACCAGCAGCTCGACGTCCAGGGCCTTTACACATTCGGTCAACCGCGTACCGGGAACAGGAGCTTTGCAACGGCTTTTGATCAGCGGTTCAAGGAACGGTCTTTCAGGTTCGTGAACAACAATGACCTCATAGCCGAGGTACCGCCGATGGATCTGCTGTTGAGATATTGGCATATTGACCGGCTGATTTATATCGATGAGAGCGGAAAGCTGCACCCAGGGGTTTCTATGTTCAGACGGGTACTCGACGGATTAAAAGGCCTGCGCAGAGACTTCGGGAAACTTGGCCTTGATATCATGAAAGACCACAGTATGAATAACTATGTGCAGGCTGTGAGGAAATACGTGGAAGATTTGGAAACGGGACAGCAAACACCCATTTCATGATTTTATGACTGCCGCCATTGGGGATGGACACCAGAAACCGGGGGAAGAATTGACACCTTGCGCGCCTGTTGAATCATTATCGGTTCAATATCCGCTGCAAGGCGTCAAAATTTATAAAGCGCCGCCAGCCTGCACTTTTTTCCCAAAATTATGCATGCAGATTAACCATGTGTGCGGACCACCACGCATTCTATTCCCTGGCGGCTCAGATTCTGGCAGGCCGTGCGTGCCTGGCTTTCCTGCAAGCCCAGCAAGCGGGCCCGATACAGCTTGCGGTTGCTGATTTCAACCTCGTTGATCACCACCTCGCCTGATACCCAGCGCGTGGCCACCTGAGCCTGGGCTTGGGCTCGGTCGCGCGTCAAATAAGAGCCTATCTGAACACCCCAGCTGCTGTTACTGACCAAGGCAACTCTTTGCAGCTCAACCTTGGCCCCCGGCTGAGCAACGGCTTGTTGCATCATAACGGGGGCAGGAGCCTTTTCCAGCAATGGAGCTGGCTTGGTTACAGGAGCCAATGTGCTGACCTTCATGGCTGCGGCTGGCATCGCATTGGGATGACCGGTATTGCTGGCCAGCTGGCTCGCGGGCATTCGGGTAAAGCTGCGATCGAGCAACTGAGCCATATGCTGATCTCGGGCGGCGGCAGTTTGTCCGCCCATTACCACCCCGATTAACCGGCGATTGCCTCGCTTGGCAGAAGTCGCGACATTGAATCCAGAAGTCCGGATATAACCGGTTTTCAGGCCATCAACGCCCTGAATATTGCGCACCATGCGGTTGTGACTGTTATAGGTGATGCCCTTGTAGCGGAACGACTGGGTGGAGAAATAATGGTAATGCTGGGGAAAATCCTTCATCAACCGCCTGGACAAGGTCACCATGTCCCGGGCTGTGGTTCTCTGCTCATCGTTGGGCAGGCCGGAAGCATTGCGGAAGGTGGAAGAATGCATACCCAGTTTGCGGGCCTTATCAGTCATCATGCGGCCAAAATTGGCTTCGGTACCGCCCAGCGCCTCGGCCACCACCGCCGCCACGTCATTGGCGGAGCGCACGATCAACGCCGGAATCGCCTCTCGCACGCTGATGGTATCACCCGACTGCAAGCGGATATTGGTCTGCGGCATGGACGCCGCGCGGTCCGATACCCGCATGCGGCTATCCAGGGTCAGCTTACGTTGCTCCATCGCGTCAAATAACATGTAGAGCGTCATCATCTTGGTCAGAGAGGCTGGGTAACGGCTGGCATCGGCCTGGGACTCATGAAGCACCTCGCCCGTAGCCGCATCAATTACGATAGAGGCATGCCGGGAATTCGCCTGTGCCGGGTTTACCGGGGAAAACAACAACAGTATAGCCAGAGCAAGAAATCCTTCTCCCCCTGCGCGTTTCAAATCAAACATGAGGCCTATCCTCTCTGTAATCGATGCAAATCAAAGTAAAAATTGGGATCAGATTATAACTTAATGTTTAGCTTTACTCCGACCGCAATTTTTTCATACAAAAAGATAGTCAGCAATTAATTGATTAGCCCGAATATTTCATAAATTCGCGTGATGATCACGCAGGATTTTGATTAATAG
>CAZKPL010000080.1:0-11368 GCA_964554625.1 uncultured Nitrosomonas sp.
GAAAGATTGAAAAAAGTCGCTTAACTGGGTTGTCCGGTTTTACTTGACCAGGTCATGTTGCATGCTAGGTTGTCTTGGTGATGCCGATGGTAACGGTGGGATAGAGTAATTTGATACGTAACTCTTGTTTAATACGGTTATTTGTCAAGCGCCGTGATTCATTCATGAATGACATTAGATTCGGCGATATATATTTATTTGCCTGATAGCGAGGAATTCTTGGGGGGCGTGGCAAACCAAAGTAATCGGCCACTAAATCAAAATAGTCACCCATTTTTAAGTGAGAATCATCACTCGCGTGATAGATTCTACCTGATTTTCCATAATGAAGCGCAGCAACGATGATGCGAGCAAGATCATCCGCATGGATATGGTTGGTGTAACTGTCTTCATCCGCTGAGAGTACAGGTGTGTGTTGTCTTAGGCGCGTAAGCGGTAAGCGATCAGCTGCATAAATTCCAGGCACGCGGAGAATGGAAACTTGCACATCATTGCGCAACCCCCAATTTCTAATTTGACTTTCCGCATCAACGCGTCGCCATGCGCGTTCATTAGTTGGATTGAGCGGATAGTTTTCACTTACCCAGCTACCCTGGCAATCACCATATACTCCACTGGTACTGATATAGATTAGCCGATGTGGTAGTATTCTTATTTTTGCTAAAGTCCTTCGTGTCAGAGCTGCTAACAGATGGGTCGTGCGTGGATCTTTTAAACCATAACCGGGTGGTGGGGCTAAATGGAGGACTGCGTGTGCCATTCCTGCTAGTTTATCAAGACTGTCGGGTTGATCAAGATCGCCAAGTATGGGTGTAATTGCGTGGGTGCGTAACTTGCAGATATTTTCCGGTTTTCGGCATAAACCTAGCAGACGGTAGCGCTTACGCAGCAACGGTGCCACTCGGAGGGCGATGTCGCCACATCCTACAATCAAAAGCGTTTTTTTCATTATTGCTTATTTTATCAATAGCTTTTCATTTATTGACGAGAAAATGTCGTATCAAATCATTATTAAGCCAAGTGAGCATAACTTTTCTGTAGAACCTGGCGAATCAATACTTGAGGCTGCACTGCGACAAGGGTTTTCACTTCCTTACGGGTGTCGTAATGGTTCATGTGGGGCATGTAAGGGAAAAATCATACAGGGAAATGTGAATTATGGCAGATATAATCAAGAAACGCTCACTGATACCGAGAAGCAGCATGGCGTGGCACTATTCTGCTGCGCTCAGCCATTATCTGATTTGATTATTGAATGCCGTGAAGTAGATGCTATCAAGGATATCAAAATCCGGATAATGCCAAGCCGTGTGCATAAACTAGAGCGCGTTGCACCTGATGTAATGATCATTTACTTGAAATTACCTGCAAACGAGCGATTACAATTTCTGCCCGGTCAATACATCGATATTCTATTGAAAGATGGGAAGCGTCGAAGTTTCTCGTTGGCAAATGCACCACACGATGACAAGTTTTTGCAGATCCATGCTCGTAACTATCCTGGGGGTGTATTCTCGGAGCATGTTTTCTCGCATATGAGAGAGAGGGATATTCTCCGTTTCGAAGGTCCGCTAGGCTCTTTTGCGCTACGCAATAACTCGGTTGATATCCCGATTATTTTTCTTGCAAGTGGTACTGGCTTTGCCCCTATAAAAAGCATGCTCGAGCATATTTTCTATACTAAGAGCATTCATGAGCATAACAGAAAAATGACGCTTTACTGGGGAGTGCGTACGAAGGCAGATCTTTATCTGGAGAAATTAGCAAAAGAGTGGGAACAACAACATGAAGACTTTACTTTCATTCCGGTATTGTCGGAGGCACTGCCTACAGATAACTGGACTGGTAGAACAGGGTTGGTTCATCAAGCTGTTCTTGAGGATTTCGAGAGTTTGGTAAACTATCAAATATACGCATGTGGTTCACCACTCATGATTAAAGCAGCTTATCAGGATTTTACACAACTGAGAAATTTGCCAGCAAATAGCTTTTTCTCAGACATATTTGTGCCGTCAACTAATACTCCCCTTGTCGTATAGATTTAAGTATTCAATTTTTTTAATGTGAATCCCAATCCTTGCTGATAATGATCCGCAGCTAGCTCATGTTTATCTAACTTTTCAAATAATTGCGCTAAGGCAAGATGAGCGGCACGGCTTGGCTCGATTGATAGACTTGCTTCCAGATAATTCTGTGCCTTACCCCATAATTCACAGTAAGTACATAATTTTCCTAGAGTTAGTAACAATTCAGCATTATTGGGGTGTTTCCTTAACCATCCTTCCGCTCGTTGGATTTGCCAACTTACGCTGCCATCTAAGCATTTTCCATAAAGTGAGATTAGTTCAGGATCTAATTTTGTATCAATACTTTGCTCGATGATTTTTTGAGCGATTGATACCTCATTCAATGCCATGTAAGCGCGAGCTGCAGTTGCAGCTAATCTACTATCGAGTTTTTCTGTGGGAGGCAAGTTGCTCCAGTATTTATTAAGTAATTCTAGATTCGATCCATTTTTCTTGATATTTTCTAGATGAGCGCGATGCTTGATTTGTTCAATCAGTGTCTTATCAAAGGGATGACGCTTCTCAAGAATATCTGTCAGCTCCAGGACTGCAACCCAGTTTTGGGCCATCTGTTGTGCTTTCAATTCCAATTGAAGAACAGCGGTACTTTGTAGTCCGCCCGTTGAATAAAGGGACTGTAAGGCGCTTAAGGCTTCTTCATGGCGTCCCTCTTCAAGTAATAGTTCTGCTTGAGTTACAAACCTTAGTGCTCTTTCCTGAGGGGCCTTCGCTTCTGAAGCATCTAGATATTTGTCACGCTGCAAGTAATTTGCTTGTTGATGTGCTGCACGTGCCGCAATAGCAGCGCTAATCGCGCTAATGAGAGGGGGGCTTTTTAGTTTTAATACTACAGCAGCAGCTTTCTCGGCTTTATCATATTGTTCTTCAAAAAAAGCTTTGAGAGCAGCAAGCGTTGTTTCATTTATTTTCTTCTGGTTTAAATGTTTATTGAATCCCAATACTTTTACAATAAGCCTGAGTAGCAGATAGAAAATAAAGAAGGCAGCAATCAATAAAACGGCGAAAATATTAATCGTAAGTTCAATTCTGTAGGGGGGCACTACAAATAATACAGAACCATTGTCATATTGAGCGGTGATCACAACAGCGACTGCCGCAGCAAACAGGGTTAACACCCAGAGCACCAATTTCATTCACCCTCTCCTTATTGTATTAGCTGATAATTGCGTACTGTATCAAGATGTTTGAAGCATTTGACGTTGCTTCGCCAATTGTATAACTATGTAGTTGATTTAATTGGCTGAGTAAGTCAATGACAGAACCTGCCTGTTTGTCATAATGGCGATTGATCCAATTGATCACTGTTTCTAGATTTTTCTGGAAGCTTGTTTGATCATGGGAAAGAAGGGAAATTTGCGCCAGTACTAACTGTAGTTTTATATTCTCTTGTAAGAGTTTGCGCTGAGAAGGAGATAACAATTCAATTTCTGGATTGTCGATCTTTTGGACAGTGACAAACTGTTGAAGATCTTGCCAAGCATCATTTATGAATTTATACCAGCGATTATCTTGTGGCGGTATGAGCTGCTCCAGCGAAAAATCAACTTTAATCAAGTGAGTATCCATTGCAAGGGGTAATGCATCAATCTTTTCGGCCAGACTCATGAGTTTTTTCGTCATGTCTCGTTGATCTTGGAATGCAGTAACCTCATTACTCAGTTTATCAAGCTGTCTTTGGTTTTTTTCCTTGGCTGCTTGCACCTCGGCAATGAGCTGACGTGGTTTCTTGCCAAAAAAGTCAACATTGCCCATGTATTCGGCTATGGACCGTTGAATACCAATGATGTGGTCCCGCCTATCCACCCATTGCCATGCCAGGATGGCAATTGTTATAAAAATAATAAAAAATAGGATTGATGTGATTCGATATGATGATTCTGGTGGAGCCGTTTTAATCTCTCTATTCATGGTTTTCGAGAAGCTATGTTTGATCTCTAAGTGACAGAAAATATTCCAGCAACCCTTGTACTAGTCCATCATCTCCAGCGGCGGTAACATGCACGTTTGTAAGCCCAAGTTCTTTTGCAACATGAGCGATTCGTTCATGAGCAGTAAACAAAGGTGTTTCCTTTAGCAATTGTTGGCCAACTTTACCTATCATGTCAAATAAATTATGCAATCCTTCACTGCTTGTTATTGTGACCGCGTGTAATGCATTATTTGACCAGTGATTTAATAGTAAAGAGATGTCTGTTTTAGGCTTATCACGACGATAGCATTCGATGTATTCTACTCGAGCGCCTCGTTGAACCAATGTGTCGCCTAATAATCTTCGCCCCTTATTCCCACGAAAAATAATAATGCGTTTATTCAGTACTTGCTGTAATTCCGCCATTTCGAGCAAGGCTTCGCTGTCATGGCGATTGGTAGGTACAATGATGTCGTTTACACCATACTGTCTAAGCTTATTAGCGCTGCCTTCTCCTACCACAGCAATTTTCAGGTTGGGTGGCAATATTCTGCTGGCATGAATTAGGCGCATTGCTTTGTCCACAGCGTTTGGGCTGACAAAAATAGCTAGGTCAAACTCAGCGAGGCGGTGAATGGCTTTGAGAAGTGGCTGGGGATCCTTTGAGTCCGATATTTCCAGGACGGGAAGTAGTACCGGGTTGCCACCCATCTCTTTGATTTTACTAGCCAGATAGGTGGCTTGATGTGCCGGGCGTGTGACTAAAACATATAATCCTGAAAGCGGTGGTATTGCAGACAAGTTGCACCTTTAATCATGAGATTGCGTTAAGGCAGCTAAAATTTCATCAGCACCTTGCGCTTTCAGGTTCTGTGCCAATTGCTGCCCAAGGGCAACGCTTGCTTCCGGTTTGCCACATAATTCATCGCTTATCATTTTTGTTCCATCGGGATTTGCTACAAAACCGCGCAGAGTGAGTACACCATCTGTAATTCCTGCAAACCCTCCTAGCGGGACTTGACAGCTTCCCCCTAGTATGCGGCTCATCGCCCGCTCTGCTTCAACACAATATGCTGTTTCGGCATGATGTAATGGTTGCAGTAGTAGCGCCAAGTCAGCTCGGTCGTCACGGCATTCTATGCCGAGCGCACCTTGCCCTACTGCGGGCAAGCTGACTTCAGGCTCGAGTAGTGAGGTAATCCGGTAAGTTAGCCCCAAACGTTTTAGTCCAGCCGCAGCCAGAATGATGGCAGCGAACTGACCCTCATCCAGTTTCCGTAATCGTGTTTGAACATTTCCACGCAACGGCTGCACTTGCAAATGTGGAAAGCGTGCACGCAATTGAGATTCGCGCCTTAAGCTGGAAGTTCCAATTATGCTGCCGGCTGGTAATTCATCAAGTTGAGCGTATTGGTTTGAAACAAAAGCATCACGAGGATCTTCACGTTCAGTGATGGCAGCCAGCATGAATCCTGGAGGTATGTTCATCGGCACATCTTTCATGGAGTGAACTGCAATATCTGCGCGGCCATCTTCCAGTGCTTGTTCCAGTTCCTTGATAAATAATCCTTTACCGCCAATTTTTGAGAGAGAGACATCAAGAATTTGATCGCCTTGTGTGGTCATGCCAAGTATGTTGATTTCGGTTTGCGGGTATAATTCATATAACTGCTCCCGAATAAAATTTGCTTGCCACATGGCAAGGAGACTTTCCCGTGAAGCAATGGTAATTTTAGAAGGAGGGGTAGATGAATTTGACATTGATCTTAATATGAAAAGATTGCAACACTTGCAAATATCGATCATTTTAGCATGGTTGACCATAATATGGCTTATAGCATGCATGGATAACCAGGGTTTTATTAGAGGGGAGACATTGAGATGAGTTCCGACGCCGGCGTAAGCGATTATTCTGACAATAGTGTGGGTGAGGAAAAGGATAAGCCTTTACGTGATGACATTCGTATGCTTGGACGCATGCTGGGGGATACTTTACGGGAGCAGGAGGGGGGCGCGACCTTTGAATTGGTTGAAACTATTCGCCAAACGGCAGTGCGCTTTCGTCGTGAGCAGGATCCCAAAGTGCGGCAGGAGCTTGACGCGATTCTGAATCGATTAAGTAATAAGGCCACTATTGCCGTGGTTCGTGCATTTAGTTATTTTTCATTGCTTTCCAATATCGCGGAAGATCTACATCATAACCGTCGCCGGCGTGCTCATCTGCGTCAAGGATCTTCACCTCAACCTGGTAGTGTCACCCTAGCGCTGGAACGTGTGCTGGCAAGTGACATAGATAACGCTCACTTGAGTAATTTTTTTGCTAAAGCAATGGTGTCGCCGGTATTGACGGCTCATCCTACAGAGGTTCAGAGGAGAAGCATACTGGATTGTCAGTTGACTATTCAGCGTTTATTGCAAGAACGCGATCGTATCCAGCTTACTCCTAACGAATTGCGCCATAATGAAGAGGCGTTGCGCGCTGCCATTCAGATTTTATGGCAAACCCGCATGCTACGATCAGTACGCCTTACCGTTCATGATGAAATCGAGAATGGCCTAATTTACTACAGCTACACCTTCCTGAGTCAGGTGCCTTATATTTATGCAAAGATCGAGGATTTGCTTGAGCGGCATATGAAGGGAAATGCTCCTCGTGTCGCATCTTTTCTGCGTATTGGAAGCTGGATAGGTGGAGATCGCGACGGAAATCCGTTTGTGACGCATCAGGTCATGTTGCATGCAGCAGAGCGCCATGCAGCGCTGGTGTTGGATTTTTATATGGATGAGGTTACCAAGATTGGGCGGACTATGAGCTTGGCTGAGCGTCTGATCAACGTAACTGACGAGCTTGAGCAATTAGCAGCGGCGTCGCCGGATATTCCTGCCAGTCGCATCGATGAGCCCTATCGGCGAGCCTTTCTTGGTATGTATGCGCGATTGGCTGCAACCAGTCAGCGGCTTGGGCTTGCAGTGATGCAACGGCTGCAAGTCGATCCGACAGAGCCCTATGCAGATAGCGCAGAGTTTGTTCATGATCTTGATATCGTGATCAATTCACTCAAGCAGCATAAATCGGATTGGTTGGCGCGAGGAGCGTTGCGGAATTTGCATCGGGCTGCCGACGTGTTTGGATTCCACCTAGCGCCACTTGATATGCGGCAGCATAGTAAAGTGCATGAGCAGGTTATTGCAGAGTTATTTGCGCGAGGCACGCATCGGAATAATTATCTCGAGCTGCCGGCGGCTGAACGTAAGGAATGGTTATTAGCGGAGATCTGCAGCTCGCGGCTACTCCATTCACCCTATTTAACCTACTCCGATGCAACACAAGGCGAGTTGCGAATTTTGCAAATGGCAGCAGAAATCCAGCGCCGTTTTGGTCACGCCGCGTTACCAAATTATATTATTTCTATGGCCACGGGTGTCGTCAATATACTTGAGGTGGCGTTATTATTAAAAGAGGTTGGTTTACTCCAGGTTGGTGAGAGTCCGCAGTTGAGCCTCAATATTATTCCACTATTTGAAACCATCCAAGATTTACGCAGTTGCAGCAGTATCATGGATGAATTATTTTCATTACCATACTACCGCAAGCTGTTGGATTCTCGTGGAAATGTGCAGGAAGTGATGCTCGGTTATTCGGATAGCAACAAAGATGGGGGTTTTCTTACATCTAACTGGGAAATATACAAAGCTGAAATCGAATTGACGAAAGTGTTTGCCAAGCATAAGGTGGAGCTACGCTTGTTTCACGGGCGAGGGGGCACTGTGGGACGGGGGGGAGGGCCTAGCTACCAAGGAATCATGGCGCAGCCGCCGAGAAGCGTCAATGGGCAGATACGACTGACTGAACAGGGTGAGGTGGTGGCGAGCAAATATACGGATCCTGAAATAGGGCGGCGCAATCTTGAAACGTTGGTTGCCGCAACGATTGAGTCGACATTGCTGAGTCAGGATGTCATTCAGGAAAACGCGCCTCGCTATTATCAAGTGATGGAAGCACTCTCATCCAATGCATTTGCTGTCTATCGGAATCTAGTATATGAAACGCCGGGCTTCAAGCAATTTTTCCAGGAATCCACTCCGATTCGGGAAATTGCTGGATTGCACATCGGCAGCCGGCCTACCTCCCGTAAGCCTTCTGACCGGATTGAAGATTTACGAGCCATACCATGGGTATTCAGTTGGAGTCTCAATCGCACGATGCTGCCGGGATGGTACGGTTTTGGCTCGGCAGTTGAAACATTTGTGCAGCAAGAGCAACTTGAGGTAGAAGGATTAGCATTGCTGCAGGAAATGTATCGTAATTGGCCATTCATGCAAACATTATTGTCGAATATGGATATGGTGTTGGCAAAAACCGATATGGGCATTGCTTCACGCTATGCTGAATTGGTCACCGACGCTGTCCTGCGCGAACAGATTTTTGGGCGTATCCAGACAGAGTGGGAACGCAGTATAAAATGGTTGTTTGCAATAACGGAACACACTGAGTTGCTGCAGGAGAATCCTACTTTGTCGCGCAGTATTCGTATTCGTTCGCCTTATATCGATCCGCTTAATCATTTGCAAATTGAGTTGCTGCGCCGATATCGTGCGGGTGACGATGTAGAGCAAGTACATCGTGCTATTCATCTTACGATTAATGGCGTCGCAGCGGGACTTAGAAATAGTGGCTAAGGTTATGGCGTTCGCAGTAGCAAGGATAACAGAGTTGGTGATTAGAAATTTATTCTGTTAATAATCAAATCAGGAGAGGGATATCCACCATGCAATATCGTACCCCGCAAATAGACATTACCCCAGTTGGAAATGGACATGCGCTTCCTTCTCCGGATCGGTCGCCGTGGTTAGGGTCAAAGAGATTAATGATTTTTATCATTGCGTTCCCAGTCTGCGCCTTGATTACGCTGAGTTATGTGTTTAGTCGTCCAGCAATTTATCTTAGTTATGCCACCTTGCTAACGGTAGCTAAAACGGCTATTGATCAAAGAAGCAGCGATGCTGATATTCAACATGTTGCCATTCAGAGGCAGATACTTTTTGGAGCAGAATTGCTAGCTGAAACAGCAAAACGACTCCAATCACATCCTGATCTTAAAGGTAATGCCAGTAATTTAACTGTTGCAGACATTCGCAACATGCTGGATGTAAGATCTGTAGACAATACTAATTTAGTAGAGATGGTTGCTGAAGGATCTGAACCCGATGTTCTTCCAGCGCTCATCAACACTTGGATAGATGTTTATCTTCAAGCAAGAGCTGAAGAAGTTTCCAGGGCCGTCGGTACCACAGCTCAAATGCTTCAAGCTGAGCTGGTAGGATTATCCGAAAAAATTAATCTAAAGCGTGCTGAACTGGAGCAATTCAGGGAAAACAACAATATCCTTTCTTCAGGGCGCCAAGAAAATGAGGCATTAGCTCGATTAAAGGGGCTGAATGATTCATTGAATAAAGCAAGTGAAGAGGAGGTCAAGGCAAAAGCGAAACTCGACTCGATCAAGAAAGCAATTGCCCGAGGCCAGGCAGTTGTTCCCAAGGAAGATACGCGGACGCTTAGTTTGCTTGAAAGCCGCGCCCAGGAACTGCGAGAAGAATTGGAGGAACTCGACAGGCGTTTTACTCGCGAATACATGGCATTAACCCCTTCTTTGAAGGTCATTCCGGAAAAATTGGCTAATTTGCAAGCAGAAATAGAACGTATGCGTAGAACAGGTCAGAACATTGTTATTTCTGAGGCAGAGCAAGAGTATGCAGCGGCTAGGCAAACAACCCAGGATGTCCGTGAGCAACTTGAAGAGCATAGAAGAAAAGCGGCTGAGTTTACAGCACGATTTGCTGAGCATGAAGCGCTGAAGAATGACCTTGAGGGAATGGAAAAACTTTTTCGTGAAGCACAAGAACGATTGGTGCAAATTGAAACCAAGTATGCTGGCAAATATCCTCAAGTTGATGTGGTTGAATGGGCATTTCTACCGAATAGCCCTGTCAGACCGGATTATCAACGAGATGCAATGATTGCCATTGTGGGTTCGCTATTATTTGCCCTTTTTTGTGTATGGATAGTCGAATTTCTAACCCGTAGAGAGCGGGCGAAGCTAGCGATCAACCTGTCAGGTGTTCATGTGTACGGTAATGAGGATTCCTCCCGTGAAGCGATTGATCAGCTGCAGTTTTCACGAGAAGCGCTGGCGCAATCGCATCAATATGTACTCAAGCGTTCCTTGATAAGGGAAGTATCTCCTGAACAGATTGATGCGCTTCTCGAGACCGCAAATAAAAAAGAGCAGCAGCTGTTGGCATTGATATTAAGTGGATTAACCTTGGAGGAAATTGCAGCCCTGCAAGCTGTAAATATCGACCTTGAGAATGATCAGCTGGTAATTGGCGGCGCCTCTCCTAGGAAGATTCCATTAAATCCTTTTCTAAGAGCACTGTACCTTGAGGGAGGGTATTGCTTAGTGAATCCATCCGGACAGGCACTTACCCAGGATGATCTGACAGCATTATTGACCTGCGCTATTGTCGATGCCGGAATGTCAGTTACGGATGACATCTCGGCAGCTTCGCTTCGTTGTACCTATATTGCTTATCTGGTTAGACAGGGCGCTCGTCTTTCAGATCTTGAAAAAATCGTCGGTTATATCCCGCCAGCTGAATTATCCACTTACAGCATGTATTCTCCAGCAGGTTCCAAGCGAGAAATTCATGAAATCAATTTGCTTTACCCTATGCTGGTGCAGCATAAGAAATGAAAGTGTGTGAACAAATGTGGATCTTGATGACTGCATTGAACAGCTTCGTGCCTTTAGTTTATTGGCTGGATAGGTAACGTGAGTTCGATATAAGATCACAACCCCACGGCTGGAAGAATCTGAGAGAGTCTGATGTTAAGGGAGGGTTTCTTCTCGCGGAAAGTGTAAGCCACCAGTTCAGCTATCAGATTAACAAAGAAGTTAAATCGACTGCGACGGCAGGAATGCTTGACTTGGGAGATGTAGTCCCCGTCATCGAAGAATTTTCCAAACAAAGCACGGGTCAGCTCTGGCACTGGATTACGGTCATCGACATTACTCACCGTTATTTTCGCTTCCAGCAATTCTCTCTGGTCATTGATGACCAAGTGCAGCTTGAATTCTGGAACCAATCTACGCTGGTCTTCTCCCAGGTAGCAAATTCAAGACCTCTGCACAGCCCTCAGAATTTTCCCCCACCACTACAATAAAGTCTTCAGGGTTGTACAGAGGTCTTTGAAATTCTCTTCCAGAATTGCTTCATCATAAGGAATTCAGGCTCCTTTTACAGCTTTTCTTATGTCTAGAGCACTCTGCACTTAATTCCGGCCATATCCTGAGTTAGCGAAGTAATTTCT
>CAZKPL010000081.1:0-11013 GCA_964554625.1 uncultured Nitrosomonas sp.
TATACTGTGTAATAAGATTGTGTTGAAACGAAAAAGTTCAAGTGGGTGATTCTAAGGAGGTATCCTAAATATAATTGAGCAGATCTTCGGGCTGATCAATGAGATGATCTGCTCCCCAGGATTCAGGTGGCGCATCGTTACCCAGATAGCCATAACGGGCCACGATCGGTATTATGCCGGCAGCCAAACTAGCTTTGACATCCCGTATGTCGTCACCGAGATAAATACAGTTCTGGGGTAAGACATTGATTTGACGGCATGCAGTGAGAAGTGGTTCCGGGTGCGGTTTGGTATTCACCGTATCATCACCACTGATGATGCAGGCTGCGCGTTGATGTAGTCCGAGTGCTCGCACGAGTGGTTGAGTGAAGCGAGCAGGCTTGTTGGTCACGATTCCCCAAGGTAAATGATCGGCATCCAGTCGATCAAGCACATTGGCCATGCCTGGAAACAGGCAAGTATCGTGACATAGACGCTCTGCGTAAAAGCGAAGAAATTCATCGCGCATCGCCTCATATTCTGAATTATCTGGCTTGAGATTGAAACCAAGATTCAGTAATCCACGAGAACCTGCCGATGCTTGGGTGCGAATAAGTCCAATGGGCAAGGGAGGTAGTCCTCGTGCGAGACGCTGCCGATTGAGTGCATGGCCCAGATCAGGCGCGGTATCAGCAATGGTGCCATCAAAATCGAAAAGAATCGCCTCAATCATCTATGTTTTAGTAGGCTCTAAGCTCGGAATGCCATGATGTAGTTGACACTCGTATCGGATTCGAGTGCATAAACTTTGGTAAGGGGATTGTAGGTTATGCCAATAATTCTGGCATCGTTTAGTCCTGCTATACGCGCCATGCGCGCGAGTTCCGAGGGCTTGATGAATTTTGCGTATTCATGGGTGCCGCGTGGTAATAGTTTAAGAATATATTCGGCGCCAAGGATCGCATAGAGATAGGCCTTAGGATTTCGATTAATAGTCGAGAAAAAGACCCAGCCACCTGGTTTGGCGAGCTGAGCACATGCTCGTATTATGCTGGCAGGATCAGGCACATGCTCGAGCATTTCCATACACGTGACGATATCAAAATGATGCGGCTGCTCTTTAGCGAGCATCTCAACAGTAATTTTTCGATAATCAACTTGGTGACCGCTTTCGAGTAAATGGAGTTTGGCGACTTTCAGTGCTTTATCACTCAAATCAATTCCTGTCGTGTTTGCTCCGCGCGCAGCCATTGCTTCAGAAAGTATGCCGCCACCACAGCCAACATCTACGGCAGTTTTTCCTTCCAATCCCCCGCTTAGTTGATCAATGTAATCCAGTCGTAGTGGATTAATTTCATGCAGTGGTTTAAATTCGCTATTAGGATCCCACCACCGATGGGCGAGTTGGCTGAATTTCTCCAGTTCTATCGGATCTGCATTAATACCATCATTTTCCATGCGATTTCTACCCTTTATTTTTAGCGATTGAGGCGCTTCTGCCAGTGTATTGCTCGATTGATCAATTCTATTTCGTTCAGATTAACAAGTTCTCCCTCATCCAGCAATAGCTTGCCGTTGACCCAGACATGGCTGACATGTTCTCGTCCAGCGACATAAACAAGATGTGAAACGGGATCAAAACAAGAGGAAAGTGCAAGTCCGGAGAAATCAACGGCGGTGATGTCTGCAGCTTTGCCAGTCGATAGAGATCCCGTGATTTTATCGAGTCCCAATGCAATGGCCCCATTTAGAGTGGCCATGCGTAGCGCTTGGCGAGCAGGGAGCACTTCTGCCTTGTTACTATTGGCTTTGGCAAGTAAGGCGGTAAGGCGCATTTCTTCGAACATGTCAAGACGATTGTTGCTCGCGGCGCTATCCGTGCCAATACCGACATTGATTCCATGTGCTAATAAATCAGTAACCGGAGCAAATCCACTTGCAAGCTTTAGATTGGATGAAGGGCAATGTGCAATATTACAATTTTGTTGTTTCAGCAGGCTGATTTCTTTGTTGGTCAAATGTACCATGTGCACCGCAATCAGGTTTGGGCTAAGTAAACCAAGTTGGTATAAACGTGCGATCGGGCGGAGCCCAAAGGTATCCAGACTGTTCCTGATTTCATCGATAGTTTCATGTAGATGAATATGTACAGGCAAATTGAGCTGCTCAGCGTAGGTCATGACATTGACTAAGGTTTTGTCACTCACAGTATAGGGTGCGTGAGGTGCAAGACAGAATGACAGCAGTGGATGCTGTGGATATTGGTCACGCAGTAACAGTCCTTTTGCCAGATAGTCATCGGCATCGCTGGCATAGGAGGAAGGCAAATCAATGGCGATTAATCCGATAGCTGCGCGTATACCCATTTCAATAACGGCTTTTGCAGTGATTTCCGGAAAGAAGTACATATCATTAAAACAAGTAATCCCTCCTTTAAGCATTTCTGCACAGGCCAGTGTTGCACCATCCAGCACAAAATTTGCATCAACGAATTGCGCTTCCGCAGGCCAGATGTGATGATTGAGCCATTCCATTAAAGGCAGATCATCGGCTAAACCCCGCATTAATGTCATTGCTGCATGAGTGTGCAAATTGATCAAGCCTGGGATGATCGCATGATGGTCCAGGGTGATATGGTTAAGCGGAGTAAACTGTGAGCGTGCTTGCAAGCTTGGAACAATAGCCTTGATGATGCCATCATCAATCACAATGGCATGATCGGTCAATATGGTTTTCTCTGGCTCGACAGGAATGATCCAGTGCGCTTCGATGATTGTATCAACGATGACAGGAGGCGTCATTTTTAAAGTAAGCTAACAAAAAAGCCCTGCACAATGGCAGGGCCTCTTTTTCTTAAGCCAGATTTAGAAACTAATTTTAATTCCCTTATCGTGTACCTGCTACTTCAATTTCTACACGACGGTCAGGTGCCAAGCAGTTAATCAATGCTTTGGTTTTCTTGGTACCAGGACAACTATCGCCCGTTACTGGATTAGCTTCTCCTTTGCCATCCGTAAAAATACGATCTGGACTAATTCCTTTGGCGGTTACCAGATAATTCTTGACTGCTTCAGCACGTCTCATGGAGAGCTGCTTGTTATAGTCTTCCGAACCAATACGATCGGCATAACCAACAGCAATGATGAGATCGTAGTTGATGTTTGCCAGCTTATCTGCAAAATCACTTAAGGACTGTTTGCCTTCGGGTTTAAGTACAGCTTTGTCAAAATCAAACAACGCATCTGCAGAAAAAGAGATTTTTTCCGGCTCAGTTAGAGGTGCAGGAGCAGGAGCTGGCGCCTCAACTTTTTTTTCTATCTGACATTTTGGAAGTTGTGGATCGCATTCACAGGTTGCTGTTTCTTCATTCCACTCTCTTGTACGCCAACAGAGATTACCTAAATCGGCGGAACTCCTTGAGACGGTTCCGCGATCATCCACATTGTAAGCTTTTACTTTCTCAACACTGCTTTCACCTTGTCTATAGGGTGATTCTGCCGTCACTATTGTCGAAAATAACAGCGCTGACAAAACAGCAAGTACTCCTATTAGATACTTTCTGGTCGATACTATCTTTTTCATGCTATTGTCCTTTTCCGTAATTTTGGTTCACTCAAAATCAGTCAACTTCACAAAATCATTCGTTACTGATGCGATCTCGTGACATTTATCAATATATTGATCATTAATACACTAACTGGACGGATTATGTGTTCATGTTTTTATTTTTGTCAAACCAGCTTGTTGTTATTATGCAACACTGTGGCAATCAATTGAAATGGACTGATAAAATAGATTGGTATTATCTCGGGCAATGATTTAGCGGGATGTACTAAACTTAGAGCGTGGTATTTAAGAAAATAGATCAGAACAGTTTGCCTAATATTAATTAGCATCGAAATATTCATAAAGTGTTTTTCTTGATTCGGAACGATCAAGAAGATCAAGGAAAATATTGGTAAATCTACTTCTGTTAATCGTGGAATGAGAAGACCTATTTAATAAGTTGATTAATTTTGAAAATGAGTACGCTCGTGAATGATTCCATTCCCAATGTGACTATTTCTGCTCATAACTTGAGCCGTAGGTTTGGTAACCACATTGCCGTGCGCAGAGTCGATCTAGAACTAAAGCGAGGTGAGGTATTGGGTTTGCTGGGCCCCAATGGTGCAGGAAAAAGTACGACCATGCAAATGCTAACGGGTAACTTGGCACCAACGACTGGCAGTGTGCAAATTTGTGGTGTCGATTTACTTAAAAATCCTCGCAAGGCCAAGCATTATATTGGCTATTTGCCTGAGAGCCCACCATTGTATAAAGAACTAACAGTGGATGAATATCTCCGATTTGCTGCCAGATTGCACAATATTGATTTGTCTAGAATCGATTTTGTGTTGACCGAAGTCAAACAACGCTGCGGGCTTAGTGATATTGGGAGGCGTCTGATCAGTGCGCTGTCTAAAGGCTATCAACAACGCGTGGGCGTCGCGCAAGCGATCATTCATCAACCTGAGATCATCATCCTTGATGAGCCTTCTGTGGGATTGGATCCTAATCAGATACGAGAAATTCGTACGCTAATTCGAGAGCTTGGTAAATCCTGCAGTGTCATTCTTTCTACTCATATTCTCCCGGAAGTCGAAAGTGTATGCGATCGTGTACAAATCATGAATCAGGGAGTTGTAGTGTTTAGTGCTGAACTAGTAGAGCTTAAGCAGAAAGGCCTCAGCCTGGAGCGAATTTTTGAACAATTCACCCTGAAGAATACAAATACTGGAAATTAATAAGATGATTTTGACTATTGCCAGGAAAGAGTTGAAGTTACTGTTTGTCTCACCCCTGGCCTGGACTTTTTTCGCGTTGATCCAATTAATATTAACCTGGGTTTTTTTAGGGCGTCTTGACGCTTTTTTAGAGCTGCAATCGCAGCTTATGCAGATTGCTAATCCACCTGGCGCAACAGAAGTGATCATTGTGCCGGTGTTTGCGGTGGCCTCAATAGTATTGCTGATGGCAACGCCTTTATTGACCATGCGCCTTATGGCAGAAGAGTGGCGTAACCATACCATGACTTTGTTAATCTCTGCGCCAATTTCAATGACGGCCATCGTGCTGGGTAAGTTTTTAGGATTAATGGTTTTCTTTTTATTAGCGACGTTACTTGCCGTGGTGTTGTCGCTTTCCTTACTCGTTGGGGGAGCAATGGATTTTGGCTTACTGATGAGTAATGCTATCGGCTTATTATTGCTGGCTGCCTGTTTTGTTTCTATTGGACTCTATATTTCCAGTTTGACTTCTCATCCAGCAATTGCTGCGCTAGGGACGTTAGGCATATTACTGGCTTTATGGATAGCGGATATCGTTGTAAGCGATGTCAGCGGCGTTATACAGAATTTTTCATTGCTCAGGCATTACGAAAACTTCAATCGTGGTTTGATTGATTCATTTAGCCTTGCTTTTTTCATCCTATTTATTGTTACTTTCCTGATATTGACGGTTCGTCGACTCGATGGAGAACGGCTTCATGGGTGAAGTTGAGTTGTCAATGATTTTGGGTGAATGATCTAAATGATTACGGTTAATAAAAAATTGCGACTGCATCTACTGCTGCAGAATGGATTATTTGTTGTACTGCTCTTGATATTGATAGGTATGCTGGGTTATCTGGCGATGGAGTTTCGTACTCAATGGGATATTAGTCAAAATGGTCATAATAGCTTGAGTGAAGCAAGTCGCGATGTATTAAAAAAATTAGATGGTCCGGTGGGTGTTACGGTTTATGCCACCACGCAGGATGCCCAGTTAGGCGATATCAGAAAAATCATCAGTGATTTCGTCGCTGTCTACCAGCGAATTAAGCCTGATCTTATGCTTAACTTTATTGATCCGGTTGAGCAGCCTAATCTTGCCCAAGAAGCCGGCGTTAGAATGAACGGTGAGATGGTGATGACCTTTCATGACCGAACCGAGCATCTCACAATTATTAATGAACAAACCTTTACCAACGCATTGATGCGATTGGTACGATCTGACCAAAAACGATTGGCGATGCTTTCTGGTCATGGCGAACGTAAGTTTGATGGTATTGCCAATCGTGATATGGGAGACTTTGGTAGAAAATTGGTAGAAGCTGGCTTTAAAGGTGAAGCCGTTAATCTTGCCAGCACACAGGAAATACCATCCGATACAAGTGTACTCATCATCGCCTCTCCGCAAACCGATTTGTTGGCTGGTGAAGTGGATAAATTGCTCAATTATATTGAGCATGGCGGCAATTTGTTATGGCTGGTAGATCAGGGATCTTTGTATGGCTTGTTGCCGCTAGCTGAGAAATTGGGCTTGACTTTCACGCCCGGCGTAGTGGTTGATCCGCAGGCTAAGCGGTTGAGATCACCTGTCACATTTGCATTGGGAACGATTTATGGATCGCATGCCATTACCGAGAGTTTTGATTTTATTACCGTATTTCCATTTGTACGACAGGTTATTTTTAATGAAAATGAAGAGTGGCATGGTGTTTCGTTAGTTGAAGTAGCGCCGCAGGGCTGGGTGGAGGTCAGTGAGTTGAATGATGAGGCCACTTTTGACGAAGCTGACGATACGGCAGGTCCGGTCAGCGTAGCAGTAGCACTCGATCGTACTATTGATGATCGTGAGCAACGTATCGTTGTTGTCGGAAGTGGACATTTTCTTGCCAATACCTATCTTGGGAATGGCGGCAATATAGATTTTGGAATTAATCTGGTTAACTGGCTTTCGGGTGATGAGGATTTGATCACCATTCAGCCTCGTGCAACCATTGATAGTCAACTAATGTTGAGTGAATTTGCATTAACTGCGATTGTAATTGGCTTCCTCATCGTGCTTCCCTTGCTATTCCTAATGAGCGGACTAATCATTTGGTGGCGTCGAAGGAGAAGGTAAAGGTATGCATTCCCGTTCCTGGCTTAATCTGATTATGTTTGCTACAGCTGTTGTGCTTGCAGCATTTCTCTATATCAAACCTTCCTTGCAGGAAGAGACAGCGTATAAAATTTCATCGCTTTCGGTAGAGCCAGTGCAGTCTATCCGTATCGATAGACAAGATACTTCGATTGAATTGAGTCGGTCTAATAATCGCTGGTACATGAGAAAACCTGTGCAGGGTAGAGTGAACGAAGTAAATGTCGAGCGCATTCTGGAAATTCTATCTGCGACAAGCCAGCATCTCTTGCCATTAGAGGAGCTAGATCGCTACGGTCTGGCCTCGCCTGTTATTAGGCTGCAAGTCGATCAAGAATTATTTGATTTTGGTAATCTCGCACCTATCACCAACGAGCAATATCTGGCAACTAGGCAACATGTATTTCTGGTTTCACCGCGCTACGCTGCTACGCTGTCAGCATTGCCTACCGATCTCTTAAGTTCGAGATTGTTTGCGGAAGATGAGATTCCAGTCGAGTTCGCTTTGACGCATATTCATTTAAAGCATGAGAAACTCTGGCAAGCGGGTCTGCAGCATCATAAGCATGCCTTAAGTCAGGGTGAACTGAATCAATGGGTTCAGGCTTGGCAACTGGCACATGCAACATATCTGACACTGGATCCTGGCGGACCCAAAACGGATGGAGAGGAAATTACTATTGTGCTAAAAGATGGAAGAAAGATTAGATTGATTGCTTGGCAAGATGAGTCTGAGTTAACTTTACTTCGTGTGGACGAAGGCATTTGCTATCATTTTCCGGGTAGCATGGGGAAGCAATTACTAGATCCTTATTCATTTCATAATGATCAAACAATCCTTGTTGAATAATGCCCGAGTTACCCGAAGTTGAAGTCACGCGGCGAGGCCTTGAGCCATATTTATTAAATCAGCATATCGTGCACGTTACAGTTAGAAATTCATGTCTGCGCTGGCCGATTCCAAGCAATCTTGATGAGACGCTGGTAGGGCAGGAAATAGTCTCGATAGCGCGGCGTGCAAAATATCTCCTGTTCATTTGCAGCAAAGGAACATTGATTGTGCATCTGGGCATGTCTGGCAGCCTGCGTCTAGTATCGGTTCCAGTGCCAGCACAGAAACACGATCATTTTGATCTGGAATTTGCCAGTGGTGTAATACTTCGTTTCAGAGATCCCCGTCGTTTTGGGGCAATTCTGTGGAGTACAGGAGATGTGATGCGGCATCCATTACTGGTGCAGCTCGGAGATGAGCCGTTGTATTCATCCTTTGATGGGAAGAGTCTATATGAGAAGACGCGGCATCGAATCATTAGCGTTAAGCAAGTGCTTATGAGTAATCAGATTGTAGTGGGTATAGGTAATATCTATGCTAATGAGGCATTATTTCGTGCCGGGATACATCCCAGAACGTTGGCCGGCAAAATTGGTCTGAATCGCTATGAGAAACTGGCCTGCTCCATCAAGACAGTCCTTAAGGCAGCGATTGAAGCAGGTGGCAGCAGTTTACGGGATTTTGTTAAGTGCGATGGTAATCCGGGATATTTCCAGCAACAATATTGGGTGTATGGCCGGATAAACCAGCCATGTCGAATATGTGGCAGCTTGATTGAACAAATTAAGCAAGGGCAGCGTTCAAGTTTTTATTGCCCAAAATGTCAAAAGTGAGGTTGATGGTTAACTGTCAAGGTTGATGGTGAGGCACTTCAACCTTTTTGATGCGAGCGTTATTGTAGGGTATGGATTTTATGGCACGGTGGATCATGATTGTTGGTGCAATCTTGCTTATTCTGGGTGCAATAATGCATTTAGCTCCTTGGCTATTAAGCTGGTTTGGCAAATTACCTGGTGATATCCGGATAGAATTAGAGCGAGGAAAGGTTTTTATACCCATTACCTCTATGATTATTGTGAGCATCGTGCTGACAATAATCATAAACATATTCAAACGATAAATCGGGTTACTTAAAGTGAGCAGAACAATGTATATGTAGCCAGGGAATCTCATTGGGGCTGATTTATTAAAGCTGTCTAGCGCGAAGTGGTTGCTCGCTTAGAAAAACACGGAGTATGGGAATGATATGAACATTACGTTTGTTGGCGGAGGCAATATGGCCAGCGCCTTAATTGGTGGACTGTTGCAGCAAGACTATCCTGTAACACAAATACGTGTTGTAGAAATAAGCCCTGAAAGCCGTGACAAAATCAAACATCAATTCGGAGTGGCAACTGTTACCGAGCTTGAGGAGGGGATTGCCGGCTGCGATATTATCCTCCTGGCAGTTAAGCCGCAGCAGCTTTTTACTGTAGCAGAACAACTTACCCCTTTACTCACTGGTCAATTGGTTATTTCTATTGCAGCCGGGATTCGCACGCTTGATTTGTCTCGCTGGCTCGGTGGTTATAGTTGTATTGTACGTGCCATGCCCAACACACCATCCTTGGTTCGTGCCGGAGTCACGGGTCTATATGCACTGCCTGCGGTCGCGATTCAACAGAAGGAAAATGTTACCAATATTCTTAGTGCGGTAGGGTCAGTGTTGTGGGTGGAGCGGGAAGCGCTATTAGATGCCGTGACTGCTGTCTCAGGAAGTGGCCCTGCCTATATTTTTTATTTTATTGAGGCAATGCAGCAGGCCGGTGTGGAATTGGGTTTGAGCATGGAGCAGGCAAGGCAACTGACTTTGCAAACTTTTTTTGGTGCAGTGCAATTAGCAAGTCAGAGTGAGGAAGATGTTGCTATCTTACGATCCCGGGTAACTTCAAAAGGAGGGACGACCGAGCAGGCGCTACAAAAGATGGAGCAGGATGATATTAAAAATGCAATTGTGCGTGCAATTCATGTGGCTTTCAAACGTGCTCAACAAATGGGTGACGAATTAGGTAGTAAGTAGCCTTTAACTTCAAGTGTCAAAATCTTCAGAGAGTAAAAAATGTCCAGTCAAATATTAGTATTTCTTATAGATACCGTGCTTGGCCTGCTTTCCCTTGCGTTACTGCTACGTTTCTATATGCAATTGTTACGCGCTTCTTACTATAATCCATTATCAAGGTTTCTGGTTGCCATCACCAATTTTATCGTGCTGCCTGTGCGCCGGGTAATTCCTAGCTGGAAAGGTTTGGATCTTTCCACATTAGTGCTGGCCTGGTTTACTCAGTTTGTTATCCTGGCTGGAGTGAATATTTTGCAGGGTTATGAGTTTGATTCATCCGCTGGAAGCACATTCATTGGCTTTGGGTTGCTGGCATTAATTGAGCTTATTAGAATGACTTTGTACATTATTATGATCATGATTATTGTACAGGCGGTACTTTCCTGGATTAACCCTTACAGTCCATTAGCACCGATACTGGATGGTTTTACTCGGCCGATTCTAGGGATTTTCCAGCGTCGTATCCCCCCTATCGCCAATGTTGACTTATCACCCTTGTTCGCCATTATTGTGGTGCAATTGCTATTAATGGTAGTGGCGGGTGTGCAACAGGAAATTTCAGTCATGTTCTGATGAGTTGGCATCGAAGTGATGGTAATCACAGTCTCATTTTGACTCTTTACATTCAGCCTGGAGCAAAGCATACCGCAGTGGTCGGATTGCATGGTAATGCGCTTAAAATAAAGCTTTCCGCTCCACCTATTGAAGGTAAAGCTAATAAAGCGCTATTAAAGTTTCTTGCTGAACGCTTCCAAGTACCATTACGGCAAGTATCACTCAAGCAGGGAGCGCAGTCCCGCTGCAAGATAGTCGAAATTCATCAATCCACTGTGGGGCCACAAGTACTTCTTGCAGGCGATTATTTAGAATAGATTGAGTTTGTGTGGACTCATCAGTTGGGGTAATCAGTAGGCCAAATTCAGCTGTAAAGCGGCAGTTTTCCCTGGGAATGCTGGTACAGTAAGAGGTTCAAAGAGCTTCTTTCACAAAGAATCGATATCTTATGAGTTTACATTCTGTACCTTTTCTCTACAAAGATTTCCATCAATTAATTTCCTCAGTATTTTATGGTTAATAAAAAACTTACCCGCATGCCATTTATATAGCAAAGCTCAAATAAATTGATTACAACCCACAGATGACTTATCCGTCTTCATTTCGC
>CAZKPL010000082.1:0-4114 GCA_964554625.1 uncultured Nitrosomonas sp.
ACAACCTGCCACTGAATGCGAACGGCAAGGTGGATCGAAAGTGTCTGCCGGAGCCGGGGATGCCGCCAATCGATACCTATCGCGCACCTTCGACATCCGAAGCCCAATTGCTGGCGCGTGTCTGGCAGGAAGTGCTGGGCGTGGAACGTATTGGAGAGACCGATAATTTCTTTGCATTGGGGGGTGATTCATTGTCGAGTCTCAAGGTGATGGCGCACGTGCGCAATCTGACCGGCGCCAAACTGGATTTCAGGCTGCGCGATCTCGTGCAGCGCCCGACGATTGCCGATCTGCTTGGGCTGGATAAACGATCCAAGCCCAATGGCTTACTGACGCTCAATCAGTTCTCTGAAAACGAGGAGGCCAAGCCCTTGTTCTGTATTCATGCCGGCATGGGCACCGTATTCGATTACCAGCCGCTTGCCCGGCAACTGCAGGGGATGCGCCCGGTGTATGGCATTCCGTGCCGGATGCTGGCTGACAGCGCCCATCGCGATACCTCCTTGCAGCAAATGGCCGAGGATTATTGCCGCATGATTCGGTCCATCCAGCCGCAGGGGCCGTACCATTTGCTGGGCTGGTCGCTGGGCGGCGCATTGGCTGCCCTGATGGCCGCTATCCTGGAAGCGCAACAGCAAACAGTTGCTTTTCTTGGCCTGATTGATTCCTATGTGCCGGGTATTGCATCATCTGAACCAGCGCAAGATGACTGGCGAGAGGATTTCATGGCGTTTATTGCCGCCGTGCTGCCTGGCGTCGAGTTTGACCCATCCCTGCATGCGACCGTGTTCGGGCAGGCCATGCTGGCGGAATCGAACGCGCAAGTGACGGCATTGCTGGAGAAGGCATGCGCGCTGCATCAGCAACCTGGGCAATCAGGACAAGATACAGCCGCTCCAGGCTATGCCGCCATGGGAGTGGAAGAGCTGGCGCACACCTTTATGGTGGCCCGTCACCTGAAAATACTCTCGCTGCAAACCCCCGCGCTGAAGCCGCTGCAAACGCAGACGCTATGCTGGTGGGCGGCGGACCGCGCGCATGAAGATCGCCTGTCGCTCGAGCGGCAACTCAATCCCGCTGAAGTCCACTCGGTTGAAATCAATGCCGATCACTATGATATTTTGCGCACTGAATTGTTATTGGCGGAGATACGGTCACAACTTATGCAAATACCGCATGATGCAGACATGTCTGATCGCACATCTTCAGCGCTGGTCAGTGAATTGCCCGGTCAAGGTTCAGGTTGCTCCGTCTTAGATTGATTGGGCCATGCCGCCGAGGCACTGGCTTGCCGCTAGTGCCGGAGGAATGGAAATAAATTTGACAACCGCCATTCCATCCAGCCATAACCAAGGCGCAAACAGCCCCAAAAACCAGCCGGTCCGATGATTTCCGGGCGCGGCTGCTCCATGCTGATTAAATTCCCTGACTGCAACGCCCGATAAATCATTGTCAGCATCGTCATGGATTCATGTATCCCGTGTAGATGTTGTGACGACATAAGCTTCGATAGTTATATCGCATTAAATCTGATGAAGCAAAAATATACCTTGACAGCCACACGGCATCAGCACAAAATTTATGCATCATTAGCCATGAATATTTATAAGTGTGAAGCTCAAACAAATTGCGACCATCACCGCAGGTTATCCCTTTCGCGGCAAAATTCCCGAAGTGGCTGACTCGAACGTGGTTGCAGTGCAGATGAAGGATGTATCGCTGCAGGAAGGGATTCTATGGACGAACTGTTTGACAACCCGATTGACCGGCAAGCGTAAACCCGGCTGGCTGCAACCGGGCGATATCTTGGTCACGGCTCGCGGCAGCCATTACCATGCTGTAGCGGTTGACGAAAACCCGCTTCGAGCGGATGTCCGGGCTGTGGCGGCTCCACATTTTTTTATCGTCAGCATCCAGCGCAAAGCGGTGCTGCCGCAATATCTGGCCTGGTTCCTGAATCAAAGCCCTTGCCAGCGCTACCTTCAGCAGAATGCCGAGGGCACCCTGACTAAAAGCATCCGCCGCGGCGTGCTGGAAGATACGCCGGTCGCCGTGCCACCGCTAGACAAACAGCAGGCCATCATCCATCTGGCCTATGCAATCAAGCAGGAGCGGCAAATCGTGGCGCAACTGCTGCGCAATCATGAACATTTGCTTGATACCATTGCCAGCGGCCTGCTGGCGAACAGATAGCCAAAACCCGCACAGAACTAGAGAACAACAAGGAAACTCCGCCGATGAACGACAAAATCAACCAGGACCGCATCAACAAAGCATTATGGGCCGCCTGCGATACCTTCCGCGGCACCATCAGCGCCGATACCTACAAAGACTTCATCCTCACCATGCTGTTTTTGAAGTACATCTCCGATGTCTGGCAGGATCACTACGAGGGTTACCAGAAAGCGTACGGCGACGAGCCGGAGCTGATCGATGAGATGATGAAAAATGAACGTTTTGTGCTGCCGCGCGAGGCCAGTTTCTACGCTCTGTTTGAGCGCCGCTTCGAGCCCGGCAACGGCGAGCGCGTCGACCAGGCGCTGCACGCCATCGAAGAAGCCAACGGCACCAAACTGAAAGACGCCGGTAAAAGCGTGTTCCAGGACATCTCCTTCAACACCGACAAACTTGGCGAGGAAAAGCAGAAGAACACCATTCTGCGTCACCTGCTGGAAGATTTCGCCAAGCCGGAACTGAACCTCAAGCCGAGCCGTGTCGGCAGCCTGGACGTGATCGGCAGCGCTTACGAGTACCTGATCAAAAACTTCGCCGCCAGCGGTGGCCAGAAAGCAGGTGAATTTTATACGCCGCCCGAGGTGAGTGACTTGATCGCCGAGCTGCTCGACCCGCAACCGGGCGACAGCATCTGCGATCCGGCTTGCGGTTCCGGCTCGCTGTTGATGAAGTGTGGGCGCAAGATCGTGACCAACCATGGAAGCCGCCAGTACGCCCTGTATGGTCAGGAAGCGATCGGCTCCACCTGGTCGCTGGCCAAGATGAACATGTTCCTGCATGGCGAGGACAACCACAAAATCGAATGGGGCGACACCATCCGCAACCCCAAGCTGCTCGATAAAAACGGCGGGTTGATACATTTCGATATCGTCACCGCCAATCCACCGTTCAGCCTCGATAAATGGGGGCATGACGAGGCCGAGCACGACAAGTTCGGCCGCTTCCGCCGCGGCGTCCCACCGAGAACCAAGGGCGACTATGCCTTTATCCTGCACATGATCGAAACGCTCAAACCGAGAACCGGACGCATGGGCGTGGTGGTGCCGCATGGCGTGCTGTTTCGCGGTAGTTCGGAAGGAAAAATCCGCCAGCAACTGATCGAGGAAAATCTGCTCGATTGCGTGATTGGCTTACCGGAAAAGCTGTTTTACGGCACCGGCATACCGGCGGCGATTTTAATCTTCAAAAAGGACAAACCCGATAACAGCGTCCTGTTTATCGACGCCAGCCGCGAATTCAAGGCCGGCAAAAACCAGAACCTGCTTACACCTGAGAATATCGATAAAATTGTGGCCACCTACCGCGCCCGCGAAAGTGTCGATAAATATGCTTATCTTGCCAGCTTGGAAGAAATTCAGGAAAACGATTACAACCTCAACATCCCGCGCTATGTCGATACCTTTGAAGAAGAGGAGGAAATCGACCTGTTGGCGGTGCGCAAGGAAAGACTGGAACTCAAAACGCAACTTGCGGTGCTGGAACAGGAGATGGAAGGCTACCTGAAGGAACTGGGCTATGAGTAATATCCTGCCGGGGCAGCAAGACTTATTCGACCAAATCAGCAACCTGATCGAGCAGGCTCGCAAGCAAGTACAGCGCAGCGTCAACACTGCTATGGTGCAAACCTATTGGCACATAGGCCGTTTGATTGTGGAACACGAACAGCAAGGCGAAAGCCGCGCTGCCTATGGCAAGGAGCAACTGAAACGCCTATCCGGGCGGCTGACAGAGCGCTTTGGGAAGGGTTTTGATGTGACCAACCTGCGCAATATGCGGCGGTTTTATGAGACTTTTCCAATTCGAGAGACATTGTCTCCCGAATTGAGTTGGTCACACTACAATGTGTTGGCACGACTCGATAATCCAAGCGCCCGCATCT
>CAZKPL010000082.1:4214-8837 GCA_964554625.1 uncultured Nitrosomonas sp.
TAATCCAAGCGCCCGCATCTGGTATATGCAGGAATCCGCCAGTCAGGGTTGGAGTGTACGGGCTTTGGAGCGCCAGATTGGTGTGCTTTATTACGAACGCTTGCTATCCAGCAAAGATCGTGCATGTGTTGAGCAGGAAGCCAAAGAAAAAACTTCACCTCTTGCTGAAAATCCAAAGGACTATCTGCGCGATCCCTATATTCTGGATTTTCTTAACCTGAATAGCCGCAACTATCAGGAAAGTGATCTGGAACAAGGCATTATCAACCGACTGCAGCAATTCCTGCTGGAATTGGGTAAAGGTTTTGCCTTTGTCGAACGCCAGCAACGCATCCGTACCAATGACGGTGATTATTATATTGATCTGGTATTTTATAACTTCCACCTGAAATGCTTTGTGCTGATCGATCTGAAGCTGCACAAGCTCACGCATCAGGATGTGGGGCAAATGGATATGTACGTGCGCATGTACGAAGAACAAAAACGCCGCCCCGACGACAACCCAACCATTGGCCTGATCCTGTGCAGTGAACATAACCATACAGTCGCTCAGTACTCGGTACTGAAGGATAGTCAGCAACTGTTTGCATCGAAATACCTCACAGAATTACCTAGCGAGGAAGAACTGAGACAAGAGTTGGAGCGTGAACGGTTGCTGGTTCAGCAACAAATTGAGGAGATCAGAGGTGGCTACACGGTTTAACGCGATGATAACCAAGGGGTAATGTGTGCATCAGAAGCCAATCATGCTGGAGGGTGGAATGACCAAGTATCTGAAGGAATTGGGCTATGAGTGACAGTGGCAGAAGGGGCAGGGGCCAGAAACATAATCCAGACGTCATCCTGCCAACACCCTGCCACCTGAACGAATTGCCCGATAGCTACCCGGCGCTGCTCGAAAGCGTGAAATCGCTGGTCAGGCATGAACGCCTGAAGGTGATACAAAGCGCCAATGCCCAGATGATCCTGCTTTACTGGCAGATTGGCCAACATATCCTAAAACGTCAACAGCAGGAAGGGTGGGGCGCCAAGGTGATCGATCGCCTGGCTTACGATCTTAAACAGGCATTCCCCGAAATGAGCGGCTTCAGTCCGCGCAACCTGAAATACATGCGCAAGTTTGCCGAGAGCTGGCCCGACTTGGAATTAGTGCAGCGCACCGCTGCACTAATTCCCTGGCGCTGCAATCAAGTATTGTTGGATAAGCTGAATACAATGGATGCGCGTTTATGGTATGCCAGCCAGACCTTGGAGCATGGATGGAGCCGGAATGTGCTTTATCTGCAAATCGAATCAAGGGTTCATCTTCGTCCGGGCCAGAGCCAAAACAACTTTCCTGCCACACTGCCGCCGGAGCAATCTGACATGGCGGTACAGTTATTCAAAGACCCTTATCTGTTTGATTTTCTCGGTACGGATGCACCGCGCCGGGAGGCGGAGCTGGAACAAAAACTGCTCACGCATCTCGAACGTTTCCTGCTGGAACTGGGTCAGGGCTTCGCCTTCGTGGGGCGTCAGGTGCTGCTGGAAGTGGAAGACGAGGATTATTATGCCGACCTGCTGTTCTATCACCTCAAGCTGCGCTGTTTCGTGGTCGTCGAATTAAAAATGGGCAAATTCCACCCAGGCTTTGTCAGCCAGCTCAACATGTATCAAACCATCGTGGACGAACAATTACGCCACCCGGATGATCAGCCGACTATCGGCCTGCTGCTGGTAAAAGAGAAGAACAACCTGATCGTCGAATACGCGCTGGCGGGCTACAACAAACCCATAGGCGTGGCCGAATGGCAACAGCAGATCACCCAGAGCCTGCCGGAAGAGTTGAAAAGCAGTTTGCCGACGATTGAACAGATTGAACGGGAGTTGGCGCAAGATGAATAACAAGATGTTGATGAAAAATCTGGGGGAATTGGTAATGGTATATGATGGAAAGCAACATCTTGGTGATGTGTTCAAATCAAGCAAAAAAAAAGGATACCCTGGAATTCCTCTTTTCTCAGTTACCTTGAATGATGGTTTGGTGATTCGTGATTCTTTGGATAGGCGCACAGAAACAAATATTGACCCCAAAGATCACTTACTCGTACAAGAAGGGTTCATCGCGTACAACATGATGAGAGCGTGGCAAGGTGCACTTGGTAGAGCCACTACTGATGGTTTAGTTAGTCCAGCTTATGTTGTTCTCAAACCAACTAAATATGTTGACTCAAAGTTTGCAGAGTATCTTTTCAAAACTCCCAGGATGATTTATTTATTCTGGGCGTATTCCTATGGCCTAACTAAGGACAGATTAAGGCTTTATTACAATGACTTTTCCCGCATTCCGGTGGAGCTACCCCCACTCCCCGAACAAAAGAAAATCGCTCAAATCCTCTCCACCTGGGACAAGGCGATCGCCACCACCGAACAACTGCTTGCCAACAGCCAGCAGCAGAAAAAAGCCCTGATGCAGCAACTGCTCACCGGCAAAAAACGCTTCCCAAGGTTTGGAGGAGAGTTCAAGCGTTATCATTTTTCCGATTTGTTAACGATCGATGCCAAAAGCTTGGGTATAAAGACTCCCAATGACTTTGAGTTTGATTATATATCGCTGTCAGATGTAGAGACCGGAGGAATAGCTTCTAATTTGGAACGTCACAAATACAAAAACGCGCCAAGTCGCGCAAGAAGAGTAATCACTGAGGGCGACATACTTTTTGCTACGGTTCGTCCAAACCTTCAGGGATTTGCCAAGGTAGGTAGAACACATGCAGGATGTATTGCATCTACAGGCTTTGCTGTGCTGACACCCAAGAAAAATATGTGCGGTGATTACGTATACCACTACTTGTTTAGCGTCCACATAACCGGCCAGATAAAAGCCCTTGTTGTTGGTACAAACTATCCAGCTATCAATTCATCTGATGTTGCTGGCCTTTCAATTTACTGTCCTGAATATGAAGAGCAGAAAAAAATTGCAGATATTCTTAACAATTGCGATTCAACCATATTAAAGTTGCAAGACAAACTCGACTGCCTGAAGCAAGAGAAAAAAGCGCTGATGCAGCAGCTCCTGACCGGTAAACGCCGCGTGAAGGTGGGTAAGGAGGAAATCCCCGAAAAGGAGGCCGCTCGTGCCTGAAGCTGCCGTCACTTTGCTCCCTTCGTTGATGTTGTTGGCCAACCTGGGGTGGTCGATCATCTCTCCAGCACAGGCGCTGACTGCCCGCGCAAATCGCTTTCAGTATCCTTTCTGCTGCGACACTGGCGCGCCCATGCGCGTCGTCATAAATGAAGTCGTGCTGCGCGATGTGATGCAGCAGTTACTGGTGGACAAACGATGGAGTGTGAGGGAGATGGCATGACGGACGATCAGCTGCCCCAGGCACCTTCCGGCGAGTTTGTCATGTTCACCAGTCGGGACGGGAAGGTGCGCATCGAGTGCCGCTTTGAGTCAGATACGCTGTGGCTATCGCAGGCCATGATTGGTGAACTGTATGGCAAGGCCAAGGCCACGATCAGCGAGCATATCAAGCACATCTTCGAGGAAGGCGAATTGGAGCAGGATTCAGTTGTTCGGTTTTACCGAACAACTGCTGCCGATGGCAAAAGCTATCCTGTGCAATTCTTTAGCCTGCCGTTGGTTCTGGCTGTAGGATATCGAGTGCGTTCAACCCGCGGCACCCAGTTCCGCCAGTGGGCGACCAGGACACTGGAAGAATACCTTGTCAAGGGTTTTGTCATGGATGATGAGCGTCTGAAGAACCCGCCGGTCGGCAATTCCATCGTGCCTGATTACTTCAGCGAAATGCTGGAGCGTATTCGTGACATCCGCGCCAGTGAGCGGCGCATGTACCTGAGAGCGAAGGAAATCTTTGCTCTGGCCGCCGACTATGAGCCATCGAACCATGAGACTACGCAGTTCTTTCAGATCATGCAGAACAAGCTTCACTATGCCTGTACCGGGCTTACGGCGGCTGAATTGATCAGCCAGCGCGTTGATGCGCGCTTGCCGAATATGGGGCTGACCAGCTTCAAAGGGGATGAGGTTCGTAAGTCCGATGTCACCATTGCCAAAAACTACTTGAAAGAAGATGAAATCACAGAGCTGAACAGAATTATCACCATGTGGCTGGATTTTGCCGAAGACCAGGCTCGGCGGCGGAAACAAGTATTTCTGCGTGACTGGCAAGAGAAGCTTGATCAGTTTCTGGAGTTCAATGATAGAACTGTTCTGACCAACACTGGCAAGGTGACCAAGACAGAAGCAGATCAGAGAGCTTTGGCAGAATACGAAAACTATGCCCTGCGACGTCGTCAATTAAAAGAGGCAGAAGGCGAACGAAATAACTTCAACGCCTTGCTTGAGTGGCAGAATAGAAGGTCGAACAAGGAACAGTCATGACCCAGACACTGCCGAAATTCCAGGAAGAATATAGCGCCAAGCTGCCAGCACTGGCACTGTTGACCAACCTGGGCTGGTCGTTCTTGTCTACTGAGCAGGCGCTGGCTGCCCGTGGCGGCAGGCAGGATGAGGTGGTGTTACGCAATATCCTGCGTGCAGAGCTGCAAAAACGCCGTTATACCTATGCCGGGAAGGAACGCACTTTTTCCGAGCAGGCGCTTGATCATGTCATTGCC
>CAZKPL010000083.1:0-8363 GCA_964554625.1 uncultured Nitrosomonas sp.
TTAAATTGCCGCTTTTATTGGTAAGCGGGTCAAAATTAAATTGTCGTTGACACAGAAATCAGATTAGTAGGAGAAAAGGGATTTTTGAGCAACCGATCATGAGATGCGGAAGAATCCATGAATCAGACTGGAGCGAAAAAATGGGTTAATTTTAACGTTCCAACATCAATCGAGTTGAAGTACCCACTGGCCTCTGTTAATACTTTCAAAAACATCAAGTGATCTCCATCATGATTAAAAATCGCTTTCATTATCTTGAAGAGTAGCGTAATAAAGCCCACTGGGAAATTCAATTCCCAATAGCCTTGATATAGATCAGAACTATACTCAGGTTAATGAATAGATTCAAAATTAAGGACTCGATCCTTACCTTGCTTTGTGCGGGCCTGCAAGCGTGGCTCGGCCAAGGCGCCGCCGCATCAGGCATTTCTGCCATGACCCTGCCCTAACGAAGCTCATGAGAGTATCGTGGCACAGGTCTACGTGCTTGCACGTATTTTTTTCACCCGCGTATTTCGATAATCTATTGATGGATCAGAGCTGAATAAGAAAAAGCATTTATTTCTCTTATATAGATGTAGTGGCCAACGGGCTGCTGGCAGTGTGGCAATATTTACCATTGAGTGTCAGTACAGCAAAGGCGCTCATCCACACGGTCAAAGGCTGTGCCCACCTGAACGATATCTCACTCAAAGAGGAGGAAATCACCATGCGCGACCTACTCAGATTAACCGTTATGCTGCTGGCACTCAGCTCGCTCGAAGGCTGTGCGGTGCTGGCTGGCGCCGGTGCAGCCGGTGGCGCCTACGAGTACCGGAGCAAGCAGCAATTGGATAAGCTGGAAGAGGATTTTAAAAAGGGCACCATCAACCGCGACGAGTACCTGAAGCGGAAAAAGCAGATCGAGGGAGGCTCAATCATCTACTGACGCAGCCTGATGCCTTTGCAAAGCTTCTTTTTTAGTGGAAACTTTATCAATCCAAATTTGAAGCTTGAATCTGATTTGAGTTAGCCTCCTCCTTTACGTTTAAAAATCTAAGCGACGTTTCCATACGCTATTGAGTTATATAAACTGGAGCGAGGCTATTTCAGGTTTGATCCGCCTACTCAAAGAAGAAACACGCTGAATCGTTACAATCAGTATTAGTATTGCAGTTGGCGGCCTGTCCAACGTTCTTGCTTATACCGTTGCCAAGCTATCTCCTTTCTTAATACAGCATTGACAGCATTCAAAATGCTGCTCACATCGACTGGCTTGATTTTCTCTCTAGTATTCCCTGTCAGCTTAGCCTCTAAATGCAATTTTCCACGCTGATAGAGCGACCAGATCTCCGAACCATAATCAGTACAAGCAAGTTCCGGGGCAAAACGACTCAGATAGGCGGTTACATTATCAATATCTCGTTTAAGTATTCTTTGGGTACTGTTATTACTTGCAGCAAAAATCGCCTGAGGAAAATCGATAATGACAGGACCCTGGTTACCGACTAATACATTGTATTCAGATAAATCACCATGAACGATGCCATGACAAAGCATGCGAACAATTTGTCCAATTAAAAAATCATGGTATGTTCTCGCCAGCTCAGCAGTCAGTATCAAATCATTCAATCTGGGAGCAACATTACCATCGCTATCAGTGATGAGCTCCATTAACAATACGCCTTCAAAAAAGTTGTAGTACTTTGGTGTCTGCACGCCAACTGTAGCTAGATGAGACATGGTATCCACTTCGGTACTTTGCCACGCCTCTTTCTGTGCCATACGGCCAAAATCACTCCTTCTTTGCATAGCACGTGCGCGCCTGCTACTTCTAACCCGCCTTCCTTCCGTATAACTTATACTTTGGCGGAAATTACGCTTGTTAGTTTCCTTATATACCTTGGCGCATCGGATGTCGCTTCCGCAACGCACGACATATACCATTGCTTCCTTGCCACTCATGAGTTGACAAATAACTGAATCAACAAGACCTTCTTCAACCAGTGGCTCAATTCTTTTGGGGATTTTCATAATCTTTATATAGACATGTCAATACATCACACGCCTTCTATACTCCTGTCAAATAAATGAATTCTCTCTACCAATGCCAATGGGTGGGAGATCACGTAGTCGTTATCTCACCTTTTAACATTGACTAATTTTGCTGATATCTTGCCGATTTGCTTCGATGCCATACTGCGTCCTGAGGCGGAATTTTTTCAACAATGGCTGTCGTCTTGCCCACATTACGCTGATCTGCGGTTATCGCTTGCTTTCTGATACCGGTAAAGCTGAGATAAAACTTATCCAATAGTACTTGATACAAATTACTTCCTTTAAGTTTAAAAAACATACCTACCTCCTTGATTGCATTTATTAAATTACCTCTTTAATAATCAACCACGTGAATTGCATTGTAGAGAGAAAAGAACAGCATTGGAATGTGACAAATTGTCGCGGGGCAATTTGCCACAGCCACTTTTATTGAACATAAACAACCGTCCCCAAACAGTTGTCTACCTATGGTAAATCAGCTTGATGACACAATTATTAAGCTTTGATCGATTATTTTCTTATGGCATGATTGATTGCGTTGGCCGGATATTTGTTTCCGCCACTCATTGGATTTTCCTTCTTCACATCCATTTTATTCAGGGTGGAAAAGCGCCTGCTGAAATGGTATAAAGCTTACCTAATTCCTAATGAACGTTTACCAATCAAAATCCCAGTTCTAAAAAACTAAAGCTTTTTACTCCATCTGGTAAAAATACCCTAAGACCGGGCAAGCAGTGATCAATCACACTTGCTTCCAGGAAACCCCACACGGCAAATATATGACTTCCTTAACAACTCAGACCATTCCAGACGCAGCACAGCAGAAGATCATGCAGCTCATTGCGGCAGAACTCAGCATTACTCCTCAGCAGGTAGCAGCAGCAGCCACCCTGCTCGATAATGGGGCAACCGTACCTTTCATTGCGCGCTACCGCAAGGAAGCAACCCAAAACCTGGATGATACGCATCTGCGAAACATAGAAGAGCGTCTGCAATATTTGCGTGAACTGGAAGAGCGGCGCATAACGATTCTGGCTTCGATTGAGGAACAGGGCAAACTGACCGATGAATTGCGTCACGCGATCGAGCAAGCAGCAACAAAACAGCTCCTGGAGGATATTTACCTGCCCTACAAACCCAAACGTCGCACGCGTGCGCAGATCGCGCGGGAAGCAGGCCTGGAACCTCTGGCCGACGCGCTTCTGCATGATCCAACATTGATTCCTGAACAGGAAGCTGCAAAATATATAAAAGTTCAGCCAGCCGCCGAAGGAGCTGAAGCGATCAATGTGCCCGACGTCAAAACTGCCCTCGAGGGCGCGCGCGATATTCTGGCTGAACGTTTCGCCGAAACCGCTGATTTGCTGGCTGCCCTGCGCAATAAACTTTGGAATGAAGGCATCGTGACTTCCACAGTCATGGCGGGCAAGGAAACGGCGGAAGAAGAAAAGTTTCGTGACTACTACGCCTATGCTGAACCAATCCGCACCATTCCCTCACACCGCGCATTGGCGTTATTCCGTGGCCGTGCCTTGGGAGTACTCAAAATTGAGCTCGGTCTGGGTGAGGCGTCAGAAACCATGGCGCCGCACCCTTGTGTCGCTATGATCGCGACTCACTTCGGTATCGAGAATCGGGGACGCAACGCGGATAAATGGCTGGGAGATGTCTGCCAATGGACTTGGCGTGTCAAAGCGCACCTGCATCTCAGCACCGAATTGCTGTTGCAATTGCGGGAAGCGGCCGAAGCAGAAGCCATCAAGATTTTCAGCCGCAACCTGCGTGAATTGCTGCTCGCTGCCCCCGCAGGCCCCAAGGCCGTGCTCGGTCTCGATCCCGGCTACCGTACCGGCTGCAAAGTGGCCGTAGTCGACTCAACCGGAAAACTGCTGGAGACAGGCACCATCTATCCCCACCAGCCACGCAATGACTGGCAGGGATCATTGGCAACCATCGCACAATTAGTAATCCGGCATGGCGTCGAACTGATTTCGATCGGAAATGGCACCGCCAGCCGTGAAACGGATAAACTGGCTGCTGACGTCATCAAGCTGGTTGCAGAACAAAAACCTGAGTTGAAGGTAACCAAAATTGTCGTCAGCGAAGCAGGCGCCTCAGTCTATTCAGCCTCGGCCTTTGCCGCAGCCGAGTTTCCCGATTTGGATGTGAGTCTGCGCGGCGCTGCATCCATTGCCAGGCGTTTGCAAGACCCGCTTGCTGAACTCGTCAAAATCGAACCCAAATCGATCGGCGTCGGTCAGTATCAACACGACGTCAATCAGCGTATCCTGGCGCGCTCACTCGATGCCACCGTTGAAGACTGTGTCAATGCAGTCGGCGTGGACATCAACACCGCATCAGCACCCTTGCTGGCACGGGTTTCCGGCCTGAATCGCATATTGGCCCAGAACATTGTGGAATACCGCGATAGCCATGGCCCGTTTCCGAGTCGCCAAACGATACGCAAAGTGCCGCGCGTAGGTGAAAAAACATTCGAACAAGCAGCCGGTTTTTTACGGATTACTGGCGGTGACAATCCGTTGGATCGCTCCGCAGTCCATCCGGAAGCCTACCCCGTCGTCGAGCGTATCCTGGCGCACCTGAAAAAAGACATCGAACATGTCATGGGCCGACCGGAAATATTGAAGGACCTCTCCCCCAGCGAATTTACCGATGACACCTTTGGGCTGCCGACTGTCCGGGATATTCTCACTGAATTGGAAAAGCCTGGGCGCGATCCACGCCCGGAATTCAAAATGGCCCTCTTTCAAGACGGCATAGAAACACTGGCAGACCTGCATTCCGGAATGATACTCGAAGGCGTGGTGACCAATGTGGCGGCTTTTGGCGCTTTCGTCGATATCGGCGTGCATCAGGATGGTCTGGTGCACGTATCCGCTCTGGCAAGCAAATTCGTCAAGGATCCGCACCAAATCGTCAAACCTGGCCAGATCGTCAAAGTAAAAGTACTGGAAGTCGATGCAGCCCGGCAGCGTATCAGTCTCACCATGCGCCTGGAAGACAAGGCGGATACCCCCGCTCCCAGCGCTGACACCCGCACTTCCCAGCCTCATGCAGGACGCAAGCGGCAATCGCGTCATTCACAGCAAACAACCTCGCGCAAGCCTGAGCCGGTGAGCGCGTTTGCACTGGCGCTGGCACGGGCTAAGGAGAAAAAGTAGCAAACTATTTAATCGCGTTAACACTGCCGATCTATTGGACTGATGACACCTTTGCCACCCTTGTTTAAGAGGCTGTCTGGCAAAACATTAAACGCAATTTGCAAGTGTTATTTTCATCATGGCGATTCGAATCATATTTTCGGCAGCGCCTGGCAGGATCTCGAAGTCCTTTGATAAACGGCGAAAGCTACCCAGCCAGGAGGAACGTGCGTTCGACTACCCATCGCTTCGGTAAAACGGCCCATCTACCTTCGATTTTTTCTCAAATGTGCAAGGCCAGCAATTATTCAAATACTGCTCCGCAGTGCTACCGAGGTGAATGAGCAATTCCCCGGACGGAACTTCAACCGGCTAGATCGATTGCCGATAACGGCGTGTGACCTGACCCCATCATGTGCATCATGCGTGTCTACTCTTGGCGTGTCGAAGAATTTTACAACAGAGATTAAATTTATTATCAAGCAACATCAACCTGATTTCATGACCATGAGCTAACTATTTGTAAATCCATCAAAATAACCGCAATCATATACTTTTGGCATGAAATTTGCTTGCTAATTTGAGTGATAGGAATTTAGAGTGCCTATCGATACGAAAATGAGTTATTCGATGATTTAAATTTAATAATACTAAGGTTAAAAAATAAATAAATGAAAGTAAAATCTCTTTTAACAGCACTTGCTAGTGCAGCGGTAATCTCGTTAGGTTCAGTAGCGACTACTCAGGCAGCTATTTTAGCTGACATCGTCTGGGTGATCGACACATCCGGCTCTATGGGTGACGACATTAATCAAGTAAAGCAGCGTATTGTAGATTTTAATACTGCAATGATCAGCAATAATATTGATGCTCAATATGGACTGGTCAGATTTGGTGGGACTGCCAGTTTGATTCAGGATATTACAAGTTTTACAACATTCAATGCTGCTGGCAGTCCATTTCAGTTATTAACCGATAATGGTGGAGGAACCGAAGATGGTTCTGCTGCCATACAGGTTGCGCTGGGCGCATCTTTCCGTTCAGACACAGTGCGCAACATCATTCTGATTACCGACGAGGATGATGATAACTCTTCTAATCGCGTTAATCTTGACACTGCTCTAGCCGGCACTTCTGCTAATGAATTAATCAATGTTATTGGTAATCCCAACGATGACTCGAATAATTACTACCGGGATCTTGCTCCAGCAAACGGTGGGTTATTTTTCAATATTCTTGATTTCAGAGACAACCCAGCAGCTTTTTTCACCAACTTCATTAACACTAAAGTAAAAGAAATCATTAATGAAGGTGGAGGTGGAAATAACAATGTTCCTGAGCCCACCTCTCTTATGCTGATGGGGATTGGTATAGCTGGATTGAGTATAATGCGCCGCCGCAAAAAAACTTCATAGTTTGAGCATTTTGGGACGTAAAATCTGATAGCCTGGTGAGCTAAGCCGCTTGCGCGGCTTAGCTCACTCTACGTACTTTCGTCATATGTTCCAGTAGTCTGCTTGCAATACATCAAATACCCCACTGCTTCAAGCATCCACTCCCTGCTTCAGGCTGGCCTGAATAAAATCATCCAGATCACCATCGAGCACGGCCTGAGTATTGCCGATTTCAACATTGGTCCGCAAATCCTTGATGCGGGATTGGTCCAGCACATAGGAGCGGATCTGGTAACCCCATGCGATATCGGTCTTGGCGTCCTCTACCGCTTGCTTGGTCTCATTGCGTTTGCGCAATTCAGCCTCATAAAGACGGGATTTCAGCATGGCCATGGCATCGGCTTTATTCCGATGTTGCGAGCGGCCGCTTTGGCATTGCACCACGATATTGGTGGGAAGGTGCGTGATCCGCACAGCCGAATCGGTCTTGTTGATATGCTGGCCACCTGCACCGGAGGCACGGAAAGTGTCTATCCGTAAATCGGCAGGATTGATGTCGATCTCGATACTGTCATCGACTTCGGGATAAACGAACACACTGGCAAAAGAAGTATGACGGCGGTTTCCCGAATCGAACGGCGATTTACGCACGAGGCGATGCACGCCGGTTTCAGTTCGTAAATAGCCATAGGCATAATCGCCGCTTACTTTGAGCGTCGCACTTTTGATCCCTGCAGTATCGCCTGCAGATTCCTCGAGCACCTCCACCTCAAAGTCACGGCGCTCGCAGTAGCGCAGATACATCCTTTCCAGCATGGATGCCCAATCCTGAGCTTCTGTCCCCCCCGAACCAGATTGAATATCGACAAAACAGTTATTGGGATCCATCGGATCTGAAAACATGCGGCGAAATTCCATATCAGCCACTGTTTTTTCGATCTGTGCAACATCAGATACGATGCTTTGCAAGGTTGCTTCGTCATTTTCCTCTTTCGCAATTTGAAGCAATTCATTGGCATCTTGCAATTGCCTGCCGAGCCCCTCGAGCGTCAACACCACGCTTTCCAGCGCCTTTTTCTCGCGCCCTAACTCCTGGGCGCGCTGTGCATCATTCCAGACAGACGGATCTTCTGCCTGCCTGGCAACCTCGGTCAACCGTAATTTCTTGTTATCGAAGTCAAAGATACCTCCGCAGTGCTGTTTCCCGGTCATGAAGATCGGTGAGCTGGTGAGTCAGGCTATTGAGTTGTTCTGCATCCATATGGTGACAATCCGAAAAAGACTTAATCGGATATTGTAGCGTTAATTGAGTCAAATTACCTGATTATGCTTATCTACAAGGTGAACTCAATTCCTGATTGCATCAACCCCACGAGATGGATATTGTCAGTATTGAACGGGGTATCCGCTGCCAACATTGTCAAAGCAGCAGCCGACACTTCCCCACTATCCAGCATCTGCAAGTAAGGCCGTTTCTGTTCCTGTGCTGGATTGATGCCAAACAAATTACGCCATAGCAGCATGACTATTTCATTATGAGTACGCACGCCTGCTGCATCCAGCGCTACCGTGGCTAACGCCTCATTACTCATGCCATTATCAAGCAAAGATAAGCCAACGCTGACATACGCTTTATTATTGACCGATTCAGCGCCAAATACCGCCCCGAGAAATTTGGCGACCTGTCCAGCGTGACCATTCATATCGAGCGCTAACCCAATGTCACTGAATTCCAGGCGCTCTATCTCCGCAACAGAGTCCTGACCATCGA
>CAZKPL010000084.1:0-8062 GCA_964554625.1 uncultured Nitrosomonas sp.
TTTTAGATTGTCGTTAGTGGGTCAATTTAACATTGCCGGTGACATTAATAAATACCCTTCACTCAAAGCGTTCTCGGGGGATGCCGGCTATCGACGCACGGCGGTTGACTTCGTAGCTAATCGGTTAGGCCGGGCCTTGCACATTTCGGAAAAAATCAAAGGTAAATGGACTGTTTTACCGAAGCGGTGGGTAGTCGAACGCACGTTCTCCTGGTTGGGTAACTTTCGCCGTTTATCAAAGGGCTTCGAGATCCTGCCAGGCGCTGCCGAAAATATGATTCGAATCGCCATGATGAAAATAATACTTGCAAAATGCGTCTAGGTTTTGCCAGACAGCTTCTTACGCGTGGAAGCTTCATCAATAACAAGCTGGCTAATAGCAGAAGGATCATCCGCTTGCAGCGCTTTGCCTACCCAATCGTTGAATATCGTCCAGATCCGTTGTGGATTGACTTGCATTAGCTCAGCTACACGATTGACCGGCATCTTCCGTTCAATCATGGCCAAAGCAAAGGCTTCAAACAATAAAGTAAAACCACTATTAGCACGCACCCACGGTACCGCTACATTAACCACATCACCCAATGAAGTCTTGATACGAGAAACTATGCTCAAAGAAATTGAGGTGTCGCCATGGTCGTTCCACCGTGACCAATAAGCTGTCCTCATTTAGAACAAGCGGCAAGTAGCTGTATAATTGCGCCTTGGCTGCAGGGTCTTTTCCGGTCACGAAATCCAGTGTCTGCCCTGTACGATCTCGAGCAATGAGTACGTAAATCTGCTCATCAGAAGTACAGTGCTTTCCGTTCTTTGCGGTGCACACCAACTGCCTCTGCAGCCTGACGAACTGTTTCAGACCACAACATGCTCTGTGCGTACTTTAGCCACTTATCCTTGCAGTATGAAGACGGAAAAGTAGTGTGCCCGTGACACCACTCAAAGTCCAGCCACATGCCTTGCAACCGGTAGCGCTGTAATCTGCGCGTCCATCCATGTCGATAGAGGTCGTCTGATCCACAATGCAGACATGTCGAACATTGCGTCACTGACGATTGAATGGTTTTATTATGGCTGATCTTGATCATCTGGACACCCTGGTTCCTTACAAAGCCTGGTTCGTTGTCGGAGATTCATCTGTTTCAGTGACCTAATCAATTTACAGATTCTTTGGCTTCCATGATTTCATGTCTATTGAAATCCATCCTCTGTCTGACAAAGCAAGACTGGTACGGCTCAACACAGTTTGATGACATGGCCATAAAGATGTATCGCTCTCATTTGAGAGAGCGTTTGTGAGATGCTACACCTGGAATCAGCCGTACTATAAAGTTATTACCGATTCGAGCTCAACATACGGATAGCCTGTGCGTTGCTCCATGAGAATACTTTCTCGGCTGCTTCCTGCCAAGGTAACCAGATGCACCGCAGATGCTCCCGCGCAGCGATGTTGATAGGAATGATTTTAGGTACTTTTAGCCCAAAAACATGCTCCATATTGTGAGTAATGCCTGGAGCATAACGCCAGCGCCATTCCTGGAAAATTTCATACTGATTTTGTATATGCCAATCAGTCAGTTCATAGCATGCCGCATCGAGACCCGTTTCTTCTTTTAGCTCCCTGATAGCGGTTTGAAGCAGTGTTTCATCCTGATCCTGACTCCCTGTAACAGATTGCCAATACCCAGGATGATCTGCACGTTCCAGCAGCAATACCTGCAAATCAACCGTGTGAACGATGATCAGAACAGAAACAGGTTTCTTGTAAACAGGCACTGCTGAAATTAATAACCCCTGGAAACAGTATCTCCGGGATTACGGAGACGAATATGCAGTTCCCGCAATTGCTTTTCTTCAACAGCGTTGGGTGCCTGAGTTAACAAACATTGCGCCCGCTGTGTTTTCGGGAAAGCAATCACATCACGAATCGAATCAGCCCCCGTCATCATAGCCACAATACGATCAAGGCCAAATGCAATCCCACCGTGTGGAGGCGCACCATACTGGAGGGCATTGAGCAGGAAACCAAATTTTTCCTGTGCCTCACTATCGGAAATATTCAGCGCATGAAACACTTTCGATTGCACATCCTGACGGTGAATACGTACAGAACCTCCTCCAATCTCGACACCATTTAAAACCATGTCATAGGCCTTGGATAAGGCCTTGCCGGGTTCTATCGCAAGGAGATCTTCGTGACCCTCTGCCGGAGAGGTAAACGGGTGATGAAGCGCTTTCCAGCGATTTTCTTCCTCGTCCCACTCGAACATCGGGAAATCGATAACCCATAATGGTTTCCAGTCAATGCTGGCCAATCCGCGTTCATGACCAATCTTGACTCGCAAGGCGCCTAATGCATCATTAACGATCTTCGCCTTATCTGCACCGAAAAATACAAGATCACCCTCTTGAGCGCCGGTACGTTCCAGAACGGCGTTTACAACTGCTTCTGGCAAGAATTTCAAGATGGGCGATTGCAATCCTTCCATTCCTTTTTCCAGGCTGTTGATCTTGATATAGGCCAAGCCCTTTGCCCCATAAATGGCGACAAATTGCGTGTAATCGTCGATTTCCTTGCGCGATAATTCACTGCCTCCTGGAATACGCAGCGCCGCAACACGCCCGTCTGGTTTCTGGGCAGCATCACGAAATACCTGGAAGGGTACATCCTGCATTAACTCAGTCAACTCAGTCAGTACCAGTGGTATACGCATATCTGGTTTGTCGGAACCATACTTAAACATGGCTTCCTCATGACTTAGCCTAGGAAAAGGATCGGGCAAGTCGATACCGATGGCATCCCGGAACAAATTGCGAATCATCCCTTCCATCAAGGTCATGATCTCATTTTCGTTGAGAAAGGAGGTTTCAATATCAATCTGAGTAAATTCCGGTTGACGATCCGCACGCAAATCTTCATCACGAAAACAACGGGTAATCTGGTAATAACGATCAAACCCAGATACCATCAGCAATTGTTTGAATAGCTGAGGGGATTGGGGAAGCGCAAAAAAATGCCCGTCATTAACACGCGAAGGTACTAAATAATCTCGTGCGCCTTCTGGTGTTGATTTGGTCAATATCGGTGTTTCTACATCAATGAAACCCTGCTGATCGAGGAACGAGCGGACTGCCATGGTAACTTTGTGACGCAGACGCAAGTTTTTCTGCATGACGGGACGGCGCAGATCAAGATAGCGATGCTCCAGGCGTATCGCTTCACTCAAATTTTCTTCATCCATCTGGAATGGCGGTGTAAGTGACGGATTAAGGATTTCAATCACATCCACCAGTACTTCCACCTCGCCCGTATGAATAGTCAGATTGACTGTCCCTTCTGGGCGAGGACGTACTGTACCATTTATTTTGAGCACATATTCGTTACGAATTTTTTCCGCAATTTGGAAGGTTACCGCATTTTCAGGATTACAGACGATCTGAACAATGCCTTCACGATCTCGTAAATCAATAAAAATCACGCCACCATGATCACGCCGGCGATGAACCCACCCATAAAGCGTAATATTTTGATTCAGATAATCAGTGTTAATGGCGCCACAATAGTTGGTACGCATAATGTATCGGTTTTAGGTAAAAAATAGAAACTTCCAAGGATTCATTGTTTTTGGGAGCGAAAAAGCTTAGTCTAACTGGATGCGTGATCAAACCATCGGCCATATCAATCAAAGAGTTAATGCAAGAGCACTGTCATCATTCCGTTGTAGCGGTAGATGAGGCGGTACTGGCAGGATTTTCACTCTTAGTTTCTGGTTTTGACTTACTTTCCGATGCTGGCTTGCCTTTAAAATCTGTAACATACCAGCCACTTCCTTTTAACTGGAAGCCAGCGGCAGAAATCTGCTTAACATAATCACTACTCCCGCATTCAGGGCAATTTTCAATGAGTGCGTCATTCATTTTTTGCAAATGCTCTTTTTCCAGGCCGCACGATTGGCAAATATATTCATAGATAGGCATCATTCACCTCCATTAATCTTACAAATGGGAAAAGCGATATTATACTTTAACCATTGCGTCTAATTGGTTTGAAATAAGGAAAACAGTTCTGCTCGAATACTCGCAAGATCTGTGGAAAGAATATATAGACTGCAGCGTTTTTTTAAAGCCTTAAACCCAAGACTATTTTTAAATTGAATCGAATCCCGGATCAGCCCTCATTTCTCCCATACTTGTCATCAAAGCGGACGATATCGTCTTCCCCCAAATAAGAGCCGGATTGAACTTCGATCATCTCAAGCGGTAAACGACCCGGATTCTCCAAGCGGTGGCGAACGCCCAATGGGATATAAGTCGACTCATTTTCACTGACAAGATAACTGTTGTCATCACGTACCACCTTTGCTGTCCCACGCACGACAACCCAATGCTCAGCGCGATGATGATGCATTTGCAATGATAGGGCGGCGCCAGGTTTGACTACGATTCGCTTTACCTGGAAACGCTCTCCCGCATCCACCGCATCGTACCACCCCCAGGGGCGATATATTTTGCGATGCAACAGCACCTCAGCACGCCCACTGCGCTTCAGTACATCAACAATTTTCTTGACATCCTGCGTTCTATCCTTATGCGCAACCAGAATGGCATCAGGTGTTTCAATCACAGCCAAATCGTCAACACCGACACAAGCCACCAATCGATTCTCGGAAATAGCCAACGTATTCTGGCACTCATGCAACAATACGTCTCCACGCACCACATTGCCCGCTTCATCCTTGGGCAGTACATGCCACAGCGAATCCCATGCACCGACATCAGACCACCCTGCAGAAAGTGGAATGACCACCCCAGAAGGCAATACATCGCGTTGTTCAGTCAATCGTTCCATGACCGCATAATCAATGGAGTCACTTGGGCACAGCATGAAAGCTGTTTTATCCACACGTAAAAAATCACCATCTACCGAGCCTTGATCCCATGCGGCGCGGCATGCTGCCAAAATATCCGGCTGGCATTGCTTCATTGCGGATAACCAGATTGATGCGCGCATCATGAATATTCCGCTATTCCATAAATAAGAACCATCCTCCAGATAGGCCTGAGCAGTGGCTTGACTCGGCTTTTCAACAAAACGGGTGATACCAAAGGCACCCTGTTCTTTCAATGCCTGACCCGCTTGGATATAGCCATAGCCTGTTTCCGGCGCATCCGGTGTAATGCCGAAAGTTACCATATCCCCTTCCTCAGCAAAGACCATCCCCTTGCGCACGCTCGCTTGAAAAGCGGGGATATCTACAATGACATGATCAGAGGGCATCACCAGCAAAACAGGATCAGCATCATTACCGCTTGCAGCCAATGCAGCAAGTGTTAATGCAGGAGCGGTGTTACGCCCAGTAGGCTCTAGCAAAATACTACATTCCTTTTCAATCACCCTAAGCTGCTCGGCAATAACAAAACGGTATTCTTCATTACATACAATCATGGATGCTTGAATACGCACATCTGTTAACCCGTCCAAACGGCGCACAGTCGCTTGCAATAACGAATCTTTATTAACCAGGGATAACAGCTGCTTAGGATATCTCTCGCGCGAAAGTGGCCATAAACGCGTGCCAGATCCACCGGACAAGATGACAGGAATCAGCGATTGCATGTTTTTTATTCAGCTCTCTTCTCTTAAAGCGGTATCAAATTAACTGCTCATCTGCATGAGCAGCGCACCCTCAACTACCCCCAAGCTTTGAGGTAAGTACCTCAACGATACGCTCAGCGGCTCTACCATCCCATAAATGAGGCCGACGCCCCTGTTTACCCTCACCACGTAAAATTTTATCCACCTCAGCAATAATGCGTGCGGGATCGGTCCCAACGAGTGTATTCGTCCCCTCCTCTACCGTGATTGGGCGCTCGGTATTCTCACGAATGGTAATACACGGCACACCCAATGCAGTGGTTTCTTCCTGCAAACCGCCACTATCCGTTAACACGACGGCAGCATCTTTCCATAAGTCGAGAAAGGGCATGTAAGCCTGAGGCCCTACCAGCGTGACATGCCTTCCCAAATCAATATCAAATTTTTTCAAATTATCACGTGTCCGGGGGTGAACCGGGAAAATCAGCGGTAACTCAGTAGAAATTTCTTTTAATGCTTTACTTATATTAGATAGCACCTCAACATCATCGACATTACTGGGTCGATGGAGCGTAATGACACCATAGCGTCTTGCCTGCGCTGCATGGACTTCTTTAAATTTGCTTGTCTCAGAAGCCTCCATTCCGGTTTGAGCTAGCTTGTTAATCTGATAAAGCAGATTATCCACCATGACATGCCCGACATGATAGATGGCTTCATCGGGTTTCCCCTCCCGACGCAAATGGGTCATTCCGCTTGGTTCTGTTACAAAAAACCAATCTGAAATACTATCCGTGACCAGGCGATTGATTTCCTCTGGCATTTTTATATCGCCGCTACGCAAGCCTGCTTCTACATGCGCTACAGGGATATGAAGCTTTTTAGCCACAATTGAACAAGCAAGGGTTGAATTGACATCTCCCACTACTACGATAGCATCAGGTGGTTCTGCCTGACAATACTCTTCAAAAGCAAGCATGATTTTGGCTGTCTGCTGGGAATGACTACCGCCGCCTGCTGCCATGAAAATATCGGGCTCTGGAATGCCAAGTTCTTCGAAAAACACATCATTCATCTCCCGGTCGTAATGCTGGCCTGTATGAACGATTCGATATGCCAAATCCCCACTTTTCTGCAATGCCCGCACAATAGGTGCAATTTTCATAAAATTGGGCCGCGCACCCGCAACGAGATAAATTTTCTTAGACATGGTTTCTCCCGGTCTCTCTGGTAATAACTGCCGCTGATTGTAAACTATCCACCAGCTGAAAAAGGCGAGAATTCAGACGGTTTTATAGGCTTATTATCCTGAATCATCACTCAAAAAGCACTCGTTAATGACAACTACTTGCATTCTTCACAATTATGAATATAATTACGAATCATTCTCATTAGCGATATTGTTTGCGCTATACTTATCACTAACAAACGAATTTTAAACCAATCGACAAAAGGCGTGCTTCATGTATATTTGTGTCTGTAAGGGAGTTACTGATCATGCCATTCGTCAGGCTGTCCTTCAAGGCGCTGAGCGAATGCGTGATCTAAAAGCTTGCCTGGGTGTTACTGAACAGTGTGGTCTCTGCGCCTGTTACACAAAAATGGTGCTGGATCAGACGCGAAAGCAAAAAACCTTGGCGCAACCCCCTTCACCTGAACCCACTCGTCCCCACGAGTCCATCATTTGAGGAGAGAGTTATGAAAGGTAATGCAGACATTATTCGTTGGTTGAATCGCCAGTTACAGCATGAATTAACTGCAATCAATCAATATTTTCTTCATGCACGCATGTACGAAAACTGGGGCTTTAACAAACTCGGAGAACACGAATATCAAGAATCCATTGAGGAAATGAAACACGCTGATGAACTCATTAAGCGTATTTTGTTTCTAGAAGGATTACCCAATTTACAAGAGCTGGGTAAACTTCTGATTGGCGAATCCGCGCAAGAATGCGTAACCTGCGATTTGAATCTTGAGAATGCCTCACGTGAGACGCTCATTGCCGCGATTGCTGCCTGTGAAACAGCCCAGGATTATGTTTCACGAGAAGTTTTTAAACAGATTCTGGAAGACACTGAAGAACATATTGATTGGCTGGAAATGCAATTGGAAGTCATGCAGAAAGTCGGTATTCAGAACTGGCTACAAAGCCAAATGTAACATTCTTAACCTGTCGCTGGCTGGAACACTGCCAGCGACATTCGACATTATCAGCCAGCCAACTCAACTAGCCAGCTCTCCCCTCCCCCCTGACAAATCAAACTTTTGCTTTGACCAATCTTATTGGAAATAATAATGCCTGCCCTTAGTTTTGTATTTTCTACTATTCAGAATTGGATAAAGACTTTCATTCAAGCGCAAAACAAATGTCGAGGCACTCAATCCAATCGTATAATTTTATATACGACATTATTTTTTCTCGTATATGCTGTTGTTTTACCAGAAATTGTTTTTGCTGAATCGCCG
>CAZKPL010000085.1:0-5473 GCA_964554625.1 uncultured Nitrosomonas sp.
ATCTCCTTTAACCAGAACATAATGTGTCCGTTCAAAGGGGACAACTCCAACTCCAGGTTGGGGTATTCGAATTGAGGAGTTAGGGTCAAATCGTCGTCGACTAGAACGCTTTTTTATGGGATGTGAAGCGCACGAGCTTCCTTATAGAATTGAGCAAAAATCTGATGTCCTAGAGTTGTTTAATAGCTTAGAGGATGCTATAGAACTTTCAAAGGCAAGAAATATAGCGAAGGATAAGGTAGTTCAGGACATAGAAAACGCTAATCCAGAATTCATTTATCTTACGGATGATGAAAAACAGATGGTAGAGGCCATGCACAAAAACGCTTAATCTGTACTAGCTCAGATCAAATCGTACAGTTACTAAAACTAAATTGGCTGGGTGTCTGTGTCAGATCAAATACACATTTTTACAGTTAACTTACTGAGACCCTTCCAAAAAAATGGGATTTGGCGCGGAATTCTCCATCCAACTTTTCTGTCAGACTGTATGTTCTCAAAACAATCCGAACAAATGATAACCTTAATTAAGAGCTGCTTTATCTCATCGTGATTGATTTATTCGCAATATCTAAGCTACGTTAGGCTAGATAGCAATTTGAGCATATAATTTGTATATCATGTGGTGTTTTACATCTCACAACAATGGCTAGTTCTGATCAATTAAAAGCTTTGCTGAAGTCGCATATCGATGGTGACGATGCCCGCTTTTACTCTGTTGCCATGCAAGTTGCAGCTCATGAAGCAAAGGTTGGACATGGTAAATTGGCTGAAGAACTTCGGGTCTTGATTGATTCAGCCAAGGCCAAGCGTCCAGTGGAGGCAATTGCCCGGAAACCCATTCCAATCAGTCAGCCGCGCGGCGAACTTTCGAGCCTTCTTGAAGTTTCGTACCCGCATGCACGTCTAACCGACATGATCCTCGAGGAAGGAGTGGAGAATCGGTTGCACCGAATCATCAAGGAACAACGCAACTTCAGCAAGATTCGCGAACATGGTCTCCATCCTCGGAGGAAGTTACTCCTTGTCGGTCCCCCGGGGACCGGAAAGACCATGACTGCTTCCGTTCTAGCCGGGGAGTTAGGCATACCTCTTTTTCAAGTGAGATTAGATGCCCTCATTACCAAGTACATGGGAGAGACGGCAGCCAAGCTGCGCCAGATATTCGATTCGATACGCGATGTGCGTGGTATCTATTTCTTCGACGAATTTGACGCCATTGGCTCCCAGCGCGGACTCACCAATGACGTAGGGGAGATCCGCCGCGTGCTGAATAGCTTCCTTCAAATGATCGAGCAGGATGATTCCAACAGCCTCATCATCGCTGCTACCAATCACCCCGAGGCTCTCGATTATGCGTTGTTCCGTCGCTTTGACGACGTCATCGAGTACGGATTCCCGACTGTTACGCAAATTGTCGCCGTTCTTAAATACCGGTTGAGTGGATTTTCCCGTGCTATCAAGAACTGGGAGGATATCGCCAGTAAGGGTGAGGGGTTGAGCTATGCAGACATTACACGGGCTGCTGAGGATTCCATAAAGGATGCGGTCATCCATGATCGTGTCACTGTCTCCGATAGGGAAGTAGCATGTAATCTTGAAGAACGCAGGGCTTTCCGTAATCGCACCCAATTTTCCAGTTAAGATTATAAATCCGCCGGGATATGCCAGAACAACAAAAAGAGCTGCGGCCGCACTTCGTGCTGGCCGGTACTGCGCAGACCGAACATTTTAGATCTACAGTATCGGGTAGCCGAAAATCCAATCTTCCAAAGCTTGACCCCCAAACTCATGGTCGAGCTTTGCTAAGCATGTTTGCCGGGCTCAAAGCCCAGGCATCGCAGGCTATTCAGGCACAACACGACGCAGGTTTGGTTGCTGGTTTCGGCATTCAGATTCAGTTCAAGAGCCAACCAGACATAGAGCTGGCATTCGAGAGCCTATCCAGAGATAGAGATAAAATCGAACTGTTGAATGTCCGCCATGAGGATGGCTTTACACTGGCCACAGTTTTCGTGCCCGATGGAAAACTGGAAGTCTTCGAGCGATTAATCGAAGATTATCTGTTGGAAAAACGGGATGCCAGAAACCGTCCGCGTGACAACAAGGCTTTGCTGAATACCATTCAGGAGGTCCGCGCCGCCACCTTTGATGCCTTATGGACGGACGACCCATCTGTGTTGCCTCCCGATGAAGCCCAAGATATCTGGTGGGAAATCTGGCTACCCATTCGGGAAAATCGGGAAGACACTCTTGCACGCTTTCGTTTCGTCGCGACCGGAATTGGCTTCGGGTTATCAACGAAAGTCATCAGGTTTCCCGAGCGCACGGTCCTTCACATGCGCGGTTCCAAGCGGCAAATCATGCAGTCGATGTTGCTGCTCAATCAGGTAGCCGAAATACGCCGCGCCAAGGAGACCGCCGAGTTTTTTGACAGTCTGGCGCTACCGGAACAGCACGATTGGACGCAAGATCTATTGAATCGCACGACATTCGCAACAGGCAACGTGCCCTACGTCTGTGTCCTAGACACTGGCATCAATCGAGGACATCCATTACTGGCTCCGTCGATTACCGCAGCCGATCTTCATAGCAATAATCCCGCTTGGGGTCCGGAGGACACAGATGGTCATGGAACGCAAATGGCAGGGTTGGCACTTTATGGCGATCTAACTGAACCATTAGCGTCGAATAAGCCACTGATTGTTGAGCATCGACTGGAGTCCGTCAAGCTACTCCCTCATGACCAGGCCAATCAAGGAGAACCTTATGGTGAACTGACTATCGAGGCAGTAGCTCGACCGCAGGTGACCGCGCCAAACCGTCTACGGGTATTCAGCATGGCTGTAACAGCGAAGGATAGCCGGGATCGCGGACGCCCATCGGCTTGGTCATCTGCCCTCGATAGTTTGGCCAGCGATGTTTTAGGCGAAAAACTGAATCCCCGACTGATTGTTGTTTCCGGTGGGAACATCAACGATCTTAACGCCTGCCGGCTCGTTGAGCCCTTTTAGCACGACGCCAATGACTTGGCGCAAATCATGGCGCAGTATCCCAATTTGTGGCCGGAAACAGTGCGTGCACTTATCGTCCACTCTGCGGAGTGGATGACGCAGATGAAAGCGGATTTTTTCGATGCGCGTAAACGCAAGGAGGATTATGCAAAACTGATTCGCTATGTCGGTTTTGGAGTTCCCAGTCTCGACAACGCACTATGGAGTCTATCCAACTCGCTGACGCTGATCGTCCAGGACTCACTGCAACCCTTTCAGCGCGAAGGCTCCAAGGAACCCACCGCCCGCGATATGCATCTCCATCGCTTACCCTGGCCAAAGGAGGCATTAGAGGAGTTAGGTGAAATTGAAGTGGAAATGAGGGTCACGCTTTCCTATTTTGTCGAACCGAATCCTGGCGTGGTCGAACGGGGCGTAAAAGGTCGATACCGCTATGAATCACACGGGTTGCGTTTTGAAGTCAAGCGCCCTGAAGAGACCGAGCCAGAATTTCGGATGCGCATCAACCTGCGTGCCCGCAACGAGCAAGAAGGAAGTTATCAAGGCGGAGGCAGTGATTCCAATTGGCGCTTGGGGCCTGACCGCCGGCATGTCGGCTCATTACATTCCGACACTTGGACAGGAACCGCCGCAGCGCTAGCTGAGCGGGGCATTCTTGCCGTTTATCCGGCACTTGGCTGGTGGAAAACCGCCAAAAAGCTGGAACGCTATAACAACCGGGCTCGTTACGCCCTTGTGGCTACGATCAAGGCGCCCGAAGCCACGGTTGACCTCTATAACATCGTGGCGCAGACGATTACTGTGCCAATTGCTGCTGAGACCTGACAGACAGGCTGTCGATTTCATTTCTGAGTATCTCAGTGATGAACATGGCGCATGACATTGCCGAGCAACACATTCAAATAGATAGATAAACAAAGCAAGGGCTTGTTAATGAAACTGACGTTATCCCGTTTAGAAAACCTGCTGATGACCGCCTGCGACGATTTGCGCGGCAGCATGGACGCCAGCGAATACAAGGAATACATTTTCGGCATGTTGTTCCTGAAGCGGGCCAGCGATCTGTTCGACCAGCGCCAGGCCGAGCTACGCAAGCAGTTCGCTGCCCAGGGCATGTCTGCCGAAGACATCGAGCTGGAGCTGAACGACCCGGACCATTACTCCGGCAAATATTTCTTTGTGCCGCCGCGTGCCCGCTGGAATCAGGGTTGGCAGGAAGAAGTGGTGGAGAACGGCCAGAAAAAGACCATCGAACGCCCCGCCCTCAAGCACGTCAAGGCAAATGTCGGCACCACGCTGAACAAGGCGCTGGAGGCCATTGAAGACGCCAATCCGGATGCCCTGCAGGACGTACTCAAGGGCATCAACTTCAACCGCAAGATCGGTAGCCGCACGTTGGATGACGACACCCTGGCTGACTTCGTGCAGAACTTCGAGAAAATCCCGCTCAAGGACAGCGATTTTGAATTCCCCGATCTGCTCGGCGCTGCTTACGAATGGCTGATCAAGTATTTCGCCGATTCCGCAGGCAAAAAAGCGGGTGAGTTTTATACTCCCGCCGAAGTGGTGCGCATCTGCGTGGAAATCTGCGACCCGGAAGAAGGCATGAGCGTGTACGACCCAACAGTAGGGTCAGGCGGCATGCTGATCCAGATGCGCGACTACCTGCGCGAAAAAGGCGGCAGTGCCGATGAACTGGCGCTGTTTGGCCAGGAGAAAATGGGCACCACCTGGTCTATCTGCAAAATGAACATGCTGCTGCATGGCATCTCCCACGCTGACATCCGCCAGGAAGACACCCTGCGCGATCCGCAACATCTGGACGAAAGCAACGAACTGAAGCGCTTCGATCGCGTGGTGGCCAATCCGCCCTTCAGCCAGAACTACATCAAAAAAGACCTCAAATTCCCTGGCCGCTTTGCGGTGATGATGCCGGAAAAAGGCAAAAAGGCCGATCTGATGTTTGTGCAGCACATGCTGGCGGTACTCAAGCACGATGGCCGCATGGCGACCGTAATGCCGCACGGTGTGCTGTTCCGGGGCGGTGAGGAGCGCGAAGCACGCAAACACTTTATCGAGCGCGGCTATCTGGAGGCGATCATCGGCCTGCCCGGCAACCTCTTCTACGGCACCGGCATCCCCGCCTGCATCCTGGTGATGAACAAGGATGGCGCGGCCCAGCGCGACCATGTGCTGTTCATCAACGCTGACCGCGAATACCGCGAAGGCAAGGCGCAAAACCACCTGCGCCCGGAAGACATCGACAAGATCATCTACGCCTACCGCGCCAACAAAGATATTCCGGCTTATGCGAGAAGGGTGCCGAAGGCGGAGATCGTCGCCGAAGAGTACAACTGCAACATCCGCCGCTATGTCGATAACGCCCCGCCGTCCGAACCCCACGACGTGCGCGCCCACCTGCACGGCGGCGTGCCGATGGTTGAGGTCGAAAGCCTTGC
>CAZKPL010000085.1:5573-7995 GCA_964554625.1 uncultured Nitrosomonas sp.
GTCTATGTCATGCGCAGCCGCCTGCTGGCGAGCATCGAACAGGCATTGGCCGAACAGAATCTGCTCACTCCCTTTCAGGTGCGCGGCGCCTTCGCCAACTATGTCGATCAACTCAAGGCCGACTTCAAATCCATCGCCGCCAGCGGCTGGGGGCCGGAGCTGATCCCGGACGAAGAGATCCTGCAAAGCCAGTTCCCCGACATATTGAAAGAGCTGGAAGACGCACAAACCCGCCTCGCCGAACTGCAAGCCCTGTTCGCCGCCGCCGATGAAGAGGAGTTTGAAGACAGCGACGACACCGGCGTGATGAATTCGGATCAGGTGAAGGACCTGAAAGCGCGCCTGAAAGAGGCCAAAGGCATGGCCAAACTCTGCAAGCGCGATCCCAACGTGGGCGACGCCGAACAGTATCAGCGCGAAGCGCAGCAGATCGAGGCGCAACTGCAACGCCACAAAGTGCTGGAAGACGAAGTCAAAACCCTGCGCAGCACCATCAAAGGCATCGAAGGCAAACGAGATGAACTGGTGCAAAGCGCGCGCGAAAAAATCTCCATCGCTGAAGCGCGTACCGTGATCATCGAACGCCTGCGCCAGCTGCTGATGAACACCTACCGCGCCTACCTGCGCGCCGATCAGCGCGCCTGCATCAAGGCCATCGAAAATCTGTGGAGCAAATACGCCGTTACTGCAAAAAATATTGAAGCCGAGCGGGATGCGGCATCGCAGCAGTTGCAGGCGTTTTTGGTGGAGTTGGGGTATGAGTGACGCGATAAATATCCCAGCGAACTGGACATCAGATACGCTTATCAATATCGCTGATTACCACAATGGCGCTGCATTCAAGCCAAAAGACTGGGTTGAGGATGGCCTGCCAATAATAAGAATTGAACAGCTGAATAAGGCTGATTCGGAAACCGACAAATATGGCGGTATGTTGTTACCCAACAACTTTATCGATACTGGCGACTTAATCTTTTCTTGGAGCGCTACACTTAAGGTTGTTATTTGGAACCGAGGTCCGGGAGCGCTCAACCAACATTTGTACAAGGTTGTTCCTAAACCGGGCATTAGTCGACTTATGCTCCTGCATATTCTGGACTTCAATATGAACAAATTGGCTGGGCAGTCACAAGGCTCAACCATGAAGCACGTTACAAGAAAAGAGCTTTCGCGGTTTAAGGTTGCCTATCCGAGAAGAGAGCAAGAACAACAGAAAATCGCAAAGATTTTATGCACCATCGACCAAGCCATCGAAAAAACCGAAGCGCTGATTGAAAAATACCAGCAGATCAAAGCGGGGCTGATGCACGACCTCTTTACCCGTGGCATCGGCGCCGACGGCAAGCTGCGCCCACCCCGCGAACAAGCGCCAGAGCTGTATCAGCAAACCCCGATTGGGTGGATTCCGAAGGAGTGGGATGTAAAGCCACTTGCAACATTGACCTCGAAAATTGTTGATGGAGTTCACCATACTCCGCGCTATGTCGAACACGGCGTACCGTTTGTTACTGTGAAAAACCTAACAGGGTCAGAAACGATTGACTTTACAAGCCTGAACTACATAGATGAGAAGACCCATCGCGAATGTTACTCAAGGGCTGATCCTAAACCTGGTGATGTTCTTGTTACAAAAGATGGAACATTAGGGGTCTGTCGAATTGTCAGAGAGGGAATGCCAGAGTTCAGCATATTTGTTTCAGTTGCATTGCTTAGAGTGACTGATGAGCTAACACCTGAGTGGCTTCATTTTTTCTTTGAATCAGGAGAATATCTTAAGCAGTTGGGGTATTTGTCTTCAGGAACAGGACTTAAACATATTCATCTTGAACACTTTAAGAAGTTTATGATTGCGTTACCTGATAGGGCTGAGCAAAAAAGGATTAATGAGAAGGTTCAGATTACGGATGACAGGCTATTGTCTGAAAAGCATTTGCTTTCAAAGTTGATTCAGAAAAAATCCGGCCTAATGCACGACCTGCTCACCGGCAAAGTCCAGGTCAAGGTCAACGAACCCAATACGGAGGTAAGGGCATGAGTACTGAACGCCCGGTATCCCTGACGCCACCGCCCAGCGGTTACGCTGAATGGCTGGTCGACCTGAAACAGCGCATCCACACCGCCCAGCAGCGCGCTACGCTGGCCGTTAACCGTGAGCTGGTGGGGCTGTACTGGAGCATCGGCAGCGAGATCCTGGCGCGGCAAGCCGAGCAAGGCTGGGGCGCCAGGGTGATTGATCGGCTGGCGCATGACTTGCGCACCGCCTTTCCGGAGATGAAGGGATTTTCGCCGCGCAACCTCAAGTACATGCGCGCTTTCGCCGAAGCGTGGCCGGATGAGAAATTTGTGCAAGGGGTGCTTGCACAATTGCCTTGGTATCACCAGTTGGCGCTGCTGGACAAGCTGCGCGACCCCGAAACCCGCC
>CAZKPL010000086.1:0-7960 GCA_964554625.1 uncultured Nitrosomonas sp.
CCGGGCAATAATGCAAATGCATACATTTTTTATCCCCAGTATCAGGAACAAAACAGCGGCGGGATCTGGTTGTCACGTTATTAATCCGGCCAGATAACGTTTTAACTACTCAATAAACAAGGTCATTCCCGGTTATCCCTGGCGACTATTAAAGGTTTGATCCCGTGAAGAGAATCGAATAGCGGAAAGGTATGCTATCGATTCTGTGGAAATTCATGGGGAAATCAGTAAGTTTTACAGATGATTGCTTTGGAGATACGGCTACTGGGTATCGATGGCGAGATTAGATGAAAGGATGATTTAAGCATATATCTGACATAAGTTGCCGCCTAAAGGCGGCACTATTTTCAAAACGCCAAGCATAGATTCTTTTCAACATTGCTCTTCAGAACTCGGATGAACTATTCAGTCGGCCTCCACGCATTGTCTTCTCAGGCATACACAATAAACCTCGATAAAACATATTGTTAATTAGATTTATTATTTTTCGTGTCTCTGAATAGAAACGTTTGGATTATCTTTATTTGTTTACAGAAACATAAGTCTTTTATTTTTAACCAATATATTATTTGGCATAAATATTGCTTTCTTCTCTCTTATTGGAAGTTAAAGCGTATTGGCTAAATGCTGGTTAGAAATTTAATAGCCTCTCTATTCACCGCTCATCTTCCAAAGACAGTGCAGTAATCTTAAGCATAAAGGAGGATAAAAAAATCGAACCATACATTTCATAACTTAGCATCAAAATACTTCAGAGATTGTATTGCAAGAGGTTATACAAGGGCGTCGGGCTTATTACTTTTATTAGCAACGATTTATCGTTTGTTATTGTAATTAACAATGAAAAGGCTAATAACTTGCCTGTTACGATCAGATGACCATTTTTCCGGCTACCGGATAAACAGATTCAATTCATCACTATTTACGAATCGGTTGCTCTTGATTTTCGAATTCTGAAACTTTCTGACCTTGCGCAATTGTTGATCTGGTTAAATTTTATAAATTCGGTATAGAAGGAAACAATCAATGACTGAACCCAAAATGACCCAGGTCATTAATATTTGTTTTACCCATTCCATTATTAATTCAATGAAAAAACTTTCAGTTTATAAAATGCACCTATCCAGAAAAGTGAAAAGCTTAATTCAACTATTTTTAGTCATGATGCCACTCCTAGCAAATGTCAGTTTTGCCGAGTTCATCTTTCCATCTAGCCTATCAAATAAAATAGGCTCATCCACACCACAACCCTTGAGTGTTCTTGCTGTTAAAGATCAACAAGGCTCGGACGACAATTTGAATAGTTTTATAGAATTTCAGCCTAGTGACAGGGGATATCGAGGAGTCTTCAAATTCAACTTGCCACCCAGTCCAAATAATACAATTCTGGAATTAATATTCCGCGCGAATTATCGTGGCCCGGAAAAATCCTCTCAACAATGGGGTTTCCAATTACTTAATAATTCCGGGAATTGGATTTCTATCGCAGACAATAGCAATATTGCAGACTGGGTTTGGAGCGATATTATTTCATCAATAAAAGATCCCGGCCAATTTATCAACAGCAAAAATCAGCTCACTTTACGCTACAGGACAACAGATAGCATAGACAATAGTCAACTCGACTATCTTGCTTTCGAAATAAATAGCTCGGGATCAAATCCCCCTCCAGACAGCCCAGATACATCAGGATCAAATGATGGCACCACTATTACGCCATCGCCCATAGTTGGAAGTAACGGAGGCCGTTGGCAACCAACTCCTGGACTGAAGTGGCAAATTCAATACACGGGTACACTTGATACATCCTTAAATGTCGATGTTTATAATATCGACCTGTTTGACACCAGCGCAGCAGTTATCTCAGCATTACAATCAAAAGGTAAGCATGTTATTTGTTACTTTAGTGCAGGCAGCTACGAAAACTGGCGTCCTGATACCAGCGCATTTCCAGCATCGGTTCTCGGCCAAAATCTTGATGGCTGGGCAGGTGAGAAGTGGTTAGATATCCGACAATTAGATATTCTGGTTCCCATCATGCAAGCCCGCATGAAGTTGGCTGCCGAAAAAGGCTGTAACGCTGTCGACCCTGACAACGTTGACGGCTATAGCAACAGTACAGGCTTCCCTCTCAGCTATAACGATCAGCTAGCTTATAACATGGCCCTTGCTGAAGCAGCACATGGACTTGGATTGGCTATAGGTTTGAAAAATGATGTCGATCAAATCAAGAATCTTGTAGATTATTTTGACTTTGCTGTAAATGAAGAATGCTTTCAATATGGCGAATGCGATACACTCAAGCCATTTATTAATGCAGGAAAGGCTGTTTTCGGTATTGAATATAATCTCTCAAATTCGAGCTTCTGTCCGCAAGCAAATACGATGAACCTCGATTTTTTAAAGAAAAAATTGTCTCTAGATGCCTGGAGAGAATCCTGCAGATAGTCAAATGAAGTAACAGCCAAGCTGCTGCCCTTCCGGGCAGCAGCTTTTTAGGGTGAGGCTTAGCATTAAAAGCTATTCCTGAAAAACCCCATCCGCTTCCGGCTAAGATAAGTTTGACGCTTACCGGCATCCTATTCCTCCGGATGATCCAACGCTATAATTTGGTCATAAATAAGTAAGATTAAACCGAAAATAGCTTGGAGGCATATAACATATGAATATTCTCGTAACAGGGGGTGCTGGCTATATTGGTAGTCACACTGTTATTGAGCTCATAAACGATGGGCACGATGTCATTATCATCGACAATCTATTAAATAGCAGCAAAGAAGCGGTTACTCGTGTAGAAAAGATTATTGGTAAAGCGCTCACCTTTTACGAAAAAGATGTGCGAAACAAGCAAGCTCTTGAGGAAGTTTTCTCAAAACATCAAATAGACGGCGTGATTCATTTTGCCGGTCTCAAGGCAGTTGGCGAATCGGTCAGAATGCCACTGAAGTATTACCATAACAACCTCGTTTCTACAATCTCTCTACTAGAAGTTATGGAATCTCATAACGTAAAGCAATTGGTTTTCAGTTCATCTGCCACCGTGTATGGCGATCCAGCAAGCGTTCCCATCAGAGAATCTGCCACGCTGCCTGCAAAGGTTACCAATCCATATGGCCAAACAAAACTTGTTATTGAAACAATGCTCCTGGATCTTGCGATAACCAATAATAATTGGCAAATTACCGCACTGCGATACTTTAACCCAATTGGTGCTCATGAATCCGGGACAATCGGCGAAGATCCAGGTGACATACCGAACAACCTTATGCCATATGTTAGCCAGGTTGCAATCGGCAAACTCAAGGAGCTTTCCGTATTTGGCAATGACTATCCCACTCGCGACGGAACGGGCGTACGTGACTATATCCATGTAACCGACTTGGCAAAAGCACACGTGGCAGCCCTAAGCACACCTGCTTCACCGAACGAGTATCGCGCAATAAATGTAGGGACAGGCAAAGGTACCAGCGTGCTCGAGCTTATAAATGCATTCGAACAGGCAAGTGGCGTAAAAGTACCATATAAAATGACTGGCCGCCGTCCTGGCGATATTGCAGAATGTTATGCTGACCCAAGCCTGGCGCATTCTATATTAGGCTGGCAAGCACAAAAAACTATTGCCGATGCCTGTGCAGACTCATGGCGCTGGCAAAGTGCTAATCCTAATGGATACAAAGGGTAATTTTGTATGGCTATGTTATTGAATTGCGAGAACCAAGGATGTCTGCTATCAAATATGACAGTCCAATAGGTTGAGCAGCAAATAGATTTTGATAGGATTGCTGTGTAAATATTGGTGACAATAGCCTAGTAAATCAGCTTACATACCTTGCAATGACAGGGAAAATCCTTATGGATTTTCAGGTTTATTTCTTGCACATGACGGATCCGCGCCTCATTTTCTCCGGCTTATCCGGGACTTAGAAGCGAATAGCGTATTGAACGCCTACCCCTTGAAAAGCTTGGTTAGTCTTGCCGCCCTGGATATTACTATAAAACGCCCCGGCACTAAGTATGTCCGGACCCAACAATGAAATTCCGACAGCTATCCGCCCAGTATACCCCAAGACATTATTAGGCCATACCCATCCTGTCCAAGCATCCGCAAGAATAAACGGACGTCTCAGTACACCCTGATCAGATGCTCCATAACGAAAAGAGGTACCTGCACCTACGGTACCAAAACTCTTCGTGATCAGTGTCTCCACATCTGCTACCGGTGCTGTAAATAACCCAGTCAATTCAGAAGGAAGTGCCCCTGCAAGATCATTGCTCTCCCATGTTCCCTGGAGTCTTATCTGCCAATCCTGAATACCTGTAAGCAGAGAATTTGCCAGTATCCCTTGCAGTTTATAGCCTTTACCTAAGGTACTCCTTTCTCTCGTCAAATAACGATGAGCATCAATATCTAAACTCATGAATGTTTGCCGTGTCAATTGAGTTGACACATTCAGCAAAATGATATCTTTTCTGCCTACCGCCCGTAACGGCCCTGTTTCTTGGCTTATCTCGTTCACTCCTAGGCGTAAGCTCGTTTTCACTCTATCAGTTATATCCCGGCTGATTTTAGCTGCGCCATAAACCAGAGATTTATCATCTCTGAGGTTGCCACCCAGATTCAACTGAAACATTCCTTCTCGCAGAGGATGTGTAAAATCTGTCGCTATATCTACTTCGCTATCTACAGGTAGAATAATGCCGGGATCTGAAGAATTAAGATGCGTATACTTCAATTCCACTCCAAGTACCCCACGCAAATAAGGCGCAGTAAAACGCGTCCGACCTTCGATAAAATCGATATCTCCAAGGCTTTTATAATCAAAGCCGCCTATCATTTGCTTGCTTGATTTCGCTGCTAATTCATCTCTGGTATGGAAAAGGTATGTTTGCGACGCTGGTGTCTGTTCTTTATCTGGATCAAGCAAATCGTAGGTTAGTGCCAAGGCTTCTTTATTTTTGTTAAGACGCTTAAGCACTTCCATTTTATTAAAATCCGTAAGCTTATCGTTTTCATTTTCAAGTATATGTTCCGCAGCAACGAGATCATTTTCCGCTAAGGCTAAAGTCAGACGCTGCCAGGCTGGTGTTTCTTGCCTGGCAATATGTTCTTGCAGCAACCAATAACGAGTAGCGGAATAATTCTTCTGAGACAAATATGCAGCAACAAGCAGTTCTTGGACAGCTGGATCATCGTAGCCTTTTGCAAGGCACTTTTTCAGAATGGAAGCTTCAGCATTTGCGCCTTCCATGTCTCGAACTAATGCTAAATATTCTGGATGCAATAAATCCTTAATACTTTTTTCTGGTCCACTTCCAATTTTATTAAAACGCGATCTTAAGCTAAACAAAACATATTTACGCAGATGCCAGGCTGTATCCGCATGCCCTGCCCGGCTCAAGACATCTGCATAGGTAAGCTGCCAAAGATAGTCATCAGGATTGATTTGTGATTTATGCTCAAGCCAAGGTAAAGCTTCTTTGTACTGACCAACCTTAGCTAAGGCCATACCATAAACGCCCCATAACAACGAATTTTCTGATGCATCCGCATGCCAAATTTTAAGATAAGATTGCAGCGATCTTTTGTCATTCTGCCCAATGAGAGTCCACAAAAGCCCTTCTTTGGCCGTAGTTGATGCAGGATTAATTGTTAAAGCCTGTTGGTAATGCTTTATAGCTCTTTTAGGCTTGCTCTCATGAATATCCAATTGAGCTCGCAATAGCCAGTACATCTCTGAATCCTGAAATTTCGATTCACTACTCATTGCTATTTTTACCAGCCGCTTCAGTTGAGCTGACATCCCGGCCTGATTAGCAACATCCATTGAAAGCAGTAGCCAGCGAGGTTGATTAAAACGATTATAGGCTTCTTCGCCGATTGCGATAGCCTCTTCTGCCTTACCCATGTCCCGCATCATCTGAATCAATCGCTCTGCAGCAAGTGCATTGGCATTTCCCGATTCCCAGAGAATGCTATAAGCGGAAAATGAATGCTCAGGTCGTTCTAGCTCCCAGGAAAGCTCACCGAGCATCTCCCAGAAATGCAAATCTTTTACTGTTGCACTATCTTGATTTGATAACAATATAGAAAATGCTTGCTCAGATTGACCATTTTTCCACATTAATTTGGCTTGATGAGCCACAGCTTCCGACAAACGGTTGAAATACGTTCCAATATGTTGCCATGTTGCCACGGCTTCAGCTAATTGTCCGGCATTTTCCTGCGTTTTAGCCAATGCTTCCCATGCCTGCGAATTATTCGGGTAGCGTTTTAAATAAGCTTTCAAAAAATTAATATGACCGGATAAGTTGCCTGCCTCATTATAGGCAAACAATAAGCTGCCCATTTCGTCATCGGCCAGTTCCCGTGCGCTTGCTAGTTGCTCCAGCATTTCTATGGTGATATTGACAAAATATAGTGCTTTTGAAAGCCTGATTGTATTCATAATAGCCGCTTCATCTTTTCTATTTCTGGCTAACCAGAACCACTCTTCCAATGCTAACTCTGGCTTAGCAGCCCATTCCGCAATATGCGCTAAACGTTCATGAGCATTATCGTCATCTGGAGCAATCTCAATCAGCTGTTGCGCCAAGACTAAAGCAGGCAGAATTTCCCCGACTGCAAGTGCGCGTTCAATTTGCTTTTTAATTTGTTCAGGATTATCGGGATCTAATGTCAAGCGCAAGATACCCATTTCATAGGCGTGTTTTGGATTATTGTCAGCCAAATAAATAGCAATCACTTCATCGAGAAGCGTTGGGTCTTTTGGAAATCGCTGCTGATAGTTGCGAAAATATTCTACAGCGAGCTTACTGTCACCAACTCCTCGTAGCACTTGAAGGACCAGAAACGCAAATTGCTTAGCCTGAGCCGAATTCTCGGAGAATTCATAGCACTTGTGATAAATTTCTGCTGCTCTGTGCGACAAGCCAGCCGCGATATACCATCGCGCTGCTTCTTGCAATTTCTCAAGCCGTTCAGTAGGGTTAAGAATGATAGCAGACCATTGAGAATACAGATTTGCAGCAACGGCCGGTTGATTAAGCTCCAGGCTAAGCTTAATAATTTTAGAAATTAAAGCTTCTGGAATTGGATTTTTACTAATCTCAATGATCTTATTCTGCAGTCTAGCTAGTTCTGCTTCACGAGTTGAGTCACCTTCCGCTATTGAGAAATAATTTTTGAAATCAATTTCCAGTATCAATAACCTGGCATTTAAAGCAACAAAACTACCCTCCTCTAGTAATGGTTCTAGCTCAAAACGAGCTTTATCATCCTCCCCCAAATTAATATAGTGCCGCGCGAGCTCAAGACGTAAATTAGCGTTACCGGGATTAATATTCAGTAGAAGCTTTAAATAAAGTACTGAAATATGGTCGGGTTTGACTAGCTGCAGAAATTCTTTTAACCGATCCTCTTTATAAAACAAAAGAGCAAAAATAATAAACAACGCTATAGCGAGCATCAGTATCGCTCTTTTAGAATTACCCGACCATTTCTGATTCATAATTCTAAAAACTGCAGGCGGTCAGGATGCCATGTATAGCAATTCGAACATGGGCGAGGCAAATTGATGCCACTAGACCTCCCCTACAATGCGGAATAACACTGCATTCGTGCCGGAAATAATAAAAAACGATGCATCTCCTAGCAACCTCATTATGAGGATTAGCGAAAAAATCTTGAAAATATCTCTATGTGTCACAGGCTGATCTTCCCCAATCAAGTGCCCAACTGCGATTTTCAGGATAATAGATTTCTTTTAAAAAATATATATCTCAATACATTTCTTAATAATATCGGCAAACAAGACAAAATCAGTAGTAATCAAGGCCAAGAACGATGACTGATCATCTTCATATCTTCAGAAAATCATCCAGCTGAAAAGATAGCTTTGCCATCGATATCCTTTGGTTAAAACGACAGCAAAACTCGTTGAGCTAGTCATCGACCGACTAG
>CAZKPL010000087.1:0-7845 GCA_964554625.1 uncultured Nitrosomonas sp.
TGAAATGGCATATTATCGCCAACTAAGAGAGTCAGCCGATGCGGTTTGACTCAAGGCAAATAGTCTCCGGAAAATCCGGGGCGATTCATACATGCGCTTGAGCTTGGCATTCTCAGCCTCCAGCTCACGTAATCGCTGTAGCTCGGACACCTCTGTACGCGCCTGAGTACTTGCTCTTCCACTGGTAGTACGTGGCGTTGCTAATACCGTGCTTGCGACACAACTCAACCACCGGCATACCAGCCTCGCCTTCTTTCAGTACCGCAACGATCTGACTTTCTGTAAATCTACTTCTCTTCATGGAAATCTCCATTATCAGGAGGTTCCGAAATTCTACTGACCTTTGTCTACTCACAGGGGGAGTTTACGCAACCAACTCCACCGGGTATACAGGTTTGTGGTTTTGTGTCATCTTTCTTCTCCTTTAGACAAAACATAGTGTGTCTGTTCGAAGGGGGCAATTCCAGTCAAAATAGAACAACTCCAATCTTTACTTGCTCGTTAATGAGACAGAGTAGCTATTTCCTGTACTTTCATCGCCAATATGATTCAATCAATTCTTTCGTATTTTGGATATTTCCGCTACTCGAAGCACCGAAAACAATTGACTGAACGCCCTCAATACCGCACACATATTCAATGGCTTCTTGGGGATGGATCGCACCTGAAGCAAAAATAGACATTGCAATAGCTCGAATCTTTTTCTCCCTCAGGATACGCTTGTACTCATCAATGCCTCCACACATTCTAAATCCAATTTTGTTGATGTTGCTGCACACGATCGGATCCTTGACGCCCACCTCATCCAATACATTTGTCAAGAGCGGAAGATTCATCGTAATAAAACCCGCTTCCGCATCGTATCGCTTATTGATATAAAGCTGATACTCTTTAAATATCTGTTTGTATCCCAGACCCAACAGAAGATCGACTATGACATTTTGCATAAAAATGACCGGTGTTTGTAGATCTTTGAACATCTTCATTTCCATATCTACTAATACTTTCATAGTTTCAATAGCATCAAGCTTCGCTGCTGCCATTCCACCCTGTAAAAGTAAAGTGAAAATATTGCTTCCCTGTAGGAAGCTCTGCAAAGCCCCCATCATACCTAGTTCAGTCACGGCATCCGCATACTTATGGGCATATGGCATACAAGGATAGAACTTAAAGTCCTTATAACGCTTCCGGTTTGCACGCACATGATCACAGATCTCCTCGATACGATCATGGGTTGTACACATGAAGGTTGTTACGCCAACATCATAAGCACTATCCAGAACTCGGATGATTGATCTGGTATCTTTGAACTTCATTGCCTGTGCTCGCGCCTTTTCCTCAGACATATGGTTCACAGCAAAGAACTGATTGTCTCCAAATAATATCTTATCCATTGTGTGCATTCTCTCCATCTTTAAGTAAAAGATCGATCACCCTATCGGTTCCTAAAGCACTCTCAAACGAATTGATATTGTCAAGATTATTCTCTTTGATACATTCTGCAAAATAATCAACTTGATAAGAATATTCTTCACCTCGCAGGTAGAACCAGACTGGTTGAGTTACATCTGTTGTATAGAACACGTTCCAACCTTCTTCGAGCTCTGAACAATTTTCATTATTGCGAATGAAGATCTTGCATTCTTGCCTATCAGCCACGATTTTCCCATTGGTTCCAAGAATCGTAATCTGATTCGCCATCTTCCGGTAGGTTGCGTCACACCAGTTCACTGACAGAATACCGCTCACCTCAGTACAGTCCAATGTCGAGTAAACTGCATCTTCCACTGACGGCGAGAATATATTCTTCAGGGATGTACCCCTTACCGCTTTTGTTTGGCCTATCAGATAATGGACAAGGTCGATACCGTGGGATGCATAATCGTAAAGACATCCACCTCCCTCGACCTTATTTGAGCGCCAGGTCAAGCTTTTTTTCTTTTTGACCACATTTCCATAAACTTCCATCATGAAGTGGTACACATCTCCAATGACTTTCCTGTTTAAAAGTTCGTGTGTTTTCTGAAAGATACCGGTAAAGCGGCAATGGTATCCAACCTGATTAACCACACCTTGTTTTTTAGCCAATTCAACCAATTCCAATCCCTCGTTCGTATTTAAGCAGAATGGCTTCTCACAAAAAACATGTAGTTTCTTGTTCAGCGCATATCGAACGATATCCGCATGGAATTTCGTCGGAGTAGAAATCACTACACAATCCAACTGATTTTCATCAATCAGCTGTCGATAATCTTTGTAACATGGCTTTCCCAGATACTTCTCGACCCCGATCTTTATAAGCATGGATGGATCGCAAACAGCGACAATTTGCATCTCTGGATGAGCATTAAAAATAGAAAAATGTGAGAGTCCCATTTTTCCAAGCCCGATTACTCCAACTCGTATCATAATTCTCCTATTTCTTTTCCTTCATAATTGTATCAAACAGATCCTGCGTATAGCCTGCTTGTTGCTGCCAATTAATGCTTTTAATAAATAAGCGGCACCGGTCAATTATTTCCTGCGATAGTGGCCCTGCCTGTATCTGTTTCTTGATTGCTTCTGCAGTCGCTTCTGGCTGTTTGATAGGAACGATTGTGATTGCACCCGTCTTTTGAGCCATAATTTCCGTATCCCCCACTGGGGTGGCAATAACTGGAATGCCAAATGCTATAGATTCTAAGTACGCAACGGGAAAAACTTCATGATAAGAAGTCCTGATAGACAAATTTACATGCTTGATCAAATACGACTTGTCTGCACCTTTAACGACCCCCAGCATCTTTACTTTATCTTGCAATCCCTCCTCATCGATAAACTTCCTCACCACTCCTTCAAGATTTCCATTCCCTGCGATCAACAATTTTATCGGTTTGTCCCTTAAGATTTTTACTGCTTCTAAAAGATCCAATAATCCGTTTTCCTCGACTAAGCGCCCTATGAACAGTAGTTTAAAAGAGTCCCCCTCGACCTGATGCATAATCTCATCACTGACCAATCCGGGATCAACGTCACACAGATCCATCCCAGGGTTAATCACAACCACATGCCCATCAGAAAAAGTATAACGCTGATCCAAAAACCGTTTGAGCTGATCCCCAGCAGCCACAACTTTGTCCGCATTCTTCAAGACGATCTTTTCGATAACTCCATATATCCTTGCATATTTTCCAACATGATCTTCATCTGAAGCAAAAATGTGAACCGAAACTATGTACGGAATCTTAAACAACTTTTTGAGAAAAAAACCGATCAGTCCACTCAAAGGAGTTTGTGCATTAATCAGATCAATCTTCTTTCCGAATAGCGCGATCCACAAGGCGATAAAAAACGAATAAAAGCATAGCGAAATAGGTTGAAGAGCAAAACCTCCCACTAAAGGAACACTTATGACCTTGACCTTATCATCCCCCTGGGAATATCCTGAGATGATAGTAAAATCATATGTGTCCTTAAGATGTTTCAGAATTTCCCAAACGTAAACCTCCATTCCTCCGGAGATAACCTTCTTCGATGAAAAAGCAGGATAATTTTTACAGCCTAAAATTAGGATACTTTTATTCATCTCAACTCTTTTTCTTAATTTCACAAAGATCCATCATTTTTTTGAATACTGGTTCCAATATTTTCTCTGGCACAAAGTCATTAACTGAAAAGACACAATTCTTTCGGGAATATATTAGCGGTGCATCAATCACTTTTTCTAATCCTGTTGCAATCTCTGTGGGGTCAAAACTATCAATGATCTCACCAGATAAACCATTCTTAATTATCCGAGGTACTTCTCCCACTCGGGTCGACACAACCGGCAATCCACAACCGAGTGCTTCAAGGACTGAAATCGGCATTCCTTCATAATTACTCACCAAAAGTAATACATCTGCTGCCCGATAGAAATCGGCAAGTTGTGATTGCTTCAAAAACTTAATATGGATCACACTTTTTTCTAGACCATACTGCAACACATGCTCTGTCATTTGCTTCTTCAGATTACCATCACCTACGACTAGCAAGACGGAGTCTCTATTTGTATCATGATATCGTTTAAAGACCTCGATTAGTCGAATTGGGGCTTTCTGCTCCTGCAATCTACCGACAAATAATATCCATTTGTCTTTTATTTTGACTTGATATTGTTCAGAAACTATCCGTCTTCTAATATCCATCTTATCCTCATTCGAGGAACTGAAAATCTCTGGATCAAGCCATGTTGGCAGGAAAGAAAACTTACCCTTAGAGTTAGGGTATTGATCATGATAATATCTGATTGAGTTCTCGCTGACCGTATAAACATGGTCTATTCGCCAAATAGCGTATCGCTCAAACCCCTTGTATAAAAAAGGAGCCTTGCTCCATAGATTTTCGCTATTATTATTGCGCATAAGCTGACTCTCAATATCGTTATGTATTATGGCAATTTTCACGCAAGAACTTGAGTTGTAAAGAATAGATGGTTCAATTCGATTAAAGAATAAAATCTTGCCTTTGGTGTCAAGATTTTGCCTACTCAGTGCCAACGTATAACGGAGAGATAACGGTATGGAAGATTTATAATTCTCATCCCCTTCTACTACGATGGGCATATAGTTGATTTCGCGTCTACCAAAAGGAATCCGTAACCAACGATTGAGCGGTCGATTAACGGCATCAATGGTTGTTCCGATAACGGAAATATCAAAATTCTCTGGAGCATATTTGATTACCCCCTTTAAGAAAGTTTCTGCTCCGCCAATTCTTTGACCAAAAATGTCAGTCTGATCGAACAAGATACATTGATGCCTCATCTTTATCATCTTCAAATTTTATACCGATATAATAATTGCCATTAAAGTATAAACTAGAAATGTTATGTTTGATTATCTAGTGAGTGTCCAGTGGCACCGAATCGCTTCAGTTTTTCTGGACTAATTTGTAAAGGAATCAGGTATTTTTAGTCATTTTTTCGCAAATAAACCAGGAATAATCACTTTCATCCGGCCATTTCCGGTCGAGAAGGTGCGATATCTCTATGTTTGCATAATCACCCGACGATTGGCAAAGGGCTTGGGTAACCTTTTTAAGTTATATGCCATAGCAGTAGCATGCACTTTGGCCAGGCCGCGGTAACGAAGCTTTGGCATTGAACCACCGCACCTGGTTGCCGAAAGTGCGTTCTACAACATACCTGGCTTTACGTGATTAGGTTATTACGCAGAACTGCCGCCGCGTCGATGGATTATTCTTGGTAGCCTTATCCTGAATGCCATTCTTAATGCCACGTGCTTTCAAGCATCGCGATGTTTTGCTGCTATATGCCTTGCCGACATGGACACGGACGCCCGGATAAATATTGGTTTTCTCCAACAAATTCAGTAGCGGCTTACTTTCATGACAATTGACCGCGACGGCTTCAATCGCTAGCACCAAACCAATGTAATTTGCTATTGTATTTTGCTTATAAGCTGATGCCTTGCGCAGTATCTCATTTGCCCGTGTCAGTTCTCGATTCTTACGTTCCAGTCGTTTGAGTCACTCACGATCCGAGGTTCGTTCTCGTATCTCAGGTGAATATCTAATTTGTTTTCTCATACTCTATCCTCCCAAGAAATAGAGTCTCCTGTAAATCCGACGCGATGATTCAAACAAAATGGCTCTTCCCATCTAATAATCTAGTTTCTATGACGGCGTTGCTGATCCAATTTAAAGAGTGTCCGACCATCGGCCGCTACGTAAATGGGCACAATCCTTTCAAAGCCACCCCAATCTTTTAGTAATTGTACAAATTCATTCGGTGACGGATTAAAAAAAACTCCTTGCATTTGCGATTCGTCCGGATGATGTGACTCAAAAAACATTGCCCTAATTTGAATGTGATTCATAAATTGTCGAAGCCGTTCATATCCATCCTTGGTTTTAATAAAATGGTGAAAAATATTTAAGGCTATTACAATGTCGAAATTTGTGGTACCGATCTCTCGTAGAGTTTCTGAAGTGAGAATATCACCTGTTATTATTTTAAGTTTACGATTCTCAGCGCATGCAATCTTTCTTGCAGCAAGTGCAATTGTCGGCAAGTACTCAACACCTATACAGGAATAGCCATTTTCTTCCAATTGATGGCAAAAAAAACCAAGATTGCAGCCAATATCTAAAGCCACACCTGATGCCAAATCAAGATTACTTTTTATTGCATTCCACCTATCCTCACACGCATGTTCATATGGAATATCGCCAAGATCAAAATGCATTGGAGCTTGATAGAGCGTACCACGCTTACTGGCACCGCCATCGCCCCGTGCCATATTATGCATCAATTCACGAAACGATTGCCAACTTGAATGCCTTACTAAGACTTGCACGGGAACTTGTTTAAGCTGGAGTGCGCGTGCAATAGCTAACCGATGCCTGCCATCTTGAAATAAGCAGAATCCTTCTCGACTGATGTTAATGAGAATTTCCTTATCACCAGTACGCGCTGATTTAGATTGATCTGCTGATCTTTCGCGGTAGCCTTGAGTACTAATAGATTCGATTAATCGATCAATTTCATTGCAGCGTTTATCAAAGCTTGTGCGATCAGAACAACCCCATAATTCTTGTCCCCTCTCAATATGGCTAATAGCGTGCTGATAATACTCTGTGGTTTGCCACGCCACTCCATAATGAATACGTGCATCAATCGCTCGACATACTCGCATATCCTCAACGGGATGTATAGCGATATCCCAATCACCATCCTGAACCTGTGCAACGTACTTATTTTGGTCAAATACCCAGTCCTCCCAATCTGGAGAATTATTCTTATAGGTTGTGTGAAACTGAATACGCGCAGGATCAATCCAATACGTTGTATATGGATTAGGCAAGATTTTCTTCCCTAAGCGCCCTGTCACATTAGCGATTGAAACTTCCTTTATCATTTGTAATTTCCGATACATTTCCTTGATCATACGTCCTTCATTAGGAAATTGATGAAGTGAATCTTTAATTAACTGCTTAAATTTGCTCATAATATCTTATTCTCTATATTGTTGTTGTGTGACAATTAACGGTGTATATTGAACACATCATTCAATGCTCTCAGTTTCGCTGCAAGTCTCATGTAATATTAAACTGAATCGCCCCGGTTTTTTTAGGGACTGTTTGGATTGAGTCAAGTTGCATCAACTGACCCCCTTTAATTGGCGATAATATGCCATTTCAAATTCAACCGGTCGAATATTTTCAATCCGCTCCAGTAATCGGCAATTGTTGAGTCAGTCGACACTGTTGTGGCCGAAGAATTCAGATACTTTGCTAAGATAAACAAATGAAGCAATCACCGGTAATTAGAGCATTATTGATGGCAATTAATTTACGTACCGCCAGGCGGATTGATTCATCATTCCGATCGCGTCAGCCAGTATGCTAGTCATGTTTATCAGAAACTGCTTAAACAGTACAGTATGGCTTGCTCAACGAGCCGAGAGGGAAACTGCCGAGGCAATTCTACGGTCGAGTGTTTCTTCAGTAGTCTGAGACGTGAATAGCTGACAGGCAATGTTTATCAAACCCGAGAATCCATGCTTACATGAGTTACTACAACACTCAGCACATTCATACAACAATTGGCGACATGACTCTAGTCTAGTTGAATTTGAAAAAAAGACTTAACAAAATGTCCGGTTTTTATTTGACTACAATATACCGTAACGATCAAACCTTCTGGAGTTCCCCGGCAAAGCCGGGGGGGGGGTCTATGATTAATTACGAGTTTGCTTCTATTCCTGAAATATTTATCTCCAAACGTCAACAGATCCTAATAAACATTGTAAATTGTACTGCTTAAACTAGATAGATTGCCTGCGTCATCAAAAGCTTTAATGG
>CAZKPL010000088.1:0-7761 GCA_964554625.1 uncultured Nitrosomonas sp.
AACGTCGTGAGACAGTTTGGTCCCTATCTGCCGTGGGCGCTGGAAATTTGAGTGGGGCTGCTCCTAGTACGAGAGGACCGGAGTGGACATACCTCTGGTGTACCGGTTATGACGCCAGTCGTATTGCCGGGTAGCTAAGTATGGAAGAGATAACCGCTGAAAGCATCTAAGCGGGAAACTTGCCATAAGATTAGATTTCCCGGGGAGTAAATCCCCCTAAAGGCTCGTTGAAGACTACAACGTTGATAGGTCGGGTGTGGAAGCATAGTAATATGTTAAGCTAACCGATACTAATTGGCCGTGAGGCTTGATCCTATAATTTTGAGAATAACGATTGATTATTATTAGAATAAAATCTACTAAAAGTTTTCTGTTTTAATATTTTTTAAAACAAAAGAGTTACGCTTGGCGGCAATAGCGCTTTGGAACCACCTCTTCCCATTCCGAACAGAACCGTGAAACGAAGTAGCGCCGATGATAGTGTGTTTTCGCATGTGAAAGTAGGTCACCGCCAAGCTCAATTATAAAAATAGTTAGTATGGATAAGTGTTACAGGATTAGAACCATACTTAACATACATTTTTAAGATAATATTTTTTATTTGATTATATTTGCGTTAAATGTGGAAGGTCTTTTCTCGAATTGGCATCACTGATTCAGTCAGTATTTATTTTAGATTGACAGTACCTCCAGCATACCTTTCATAGAAAATTTGCCAATTTAGATAGTTTTCAAGGTGGCGAGTAACTGCACCATTGATTATTTTAGGTAATTTCTTTAATCGGATGTCATAGGAATTAACGTTCTGGATATGAGGGATGTGCTATTTTATCCCAATACACCCATTTATATTCAGGGCTTGATGAGCGATACCTGCTTCCTTAGTCATTTGCCTTGAAGGATTGGATTCCGTTGGTACAAAGAAGAGCATCCTGTCTAAGGAAAGGCTTGAGCGCTGCGCCAAGCTGTTTGGCATCCACTTTCTTAAGAATCGTATTAAAGACTTCTCCATGGCGATCACGCGCAATCAGCACAGGAAAGTGCGACCGCAATGATTGCATCGGTAGCGCTGAAGACCATTTGTCATCCCATATCGCGCGCCTTCTGACGTATGACAGAGAGGGCATTTTCTATCATCAGCGATTCACTCCTCGATAAGACTGTAGCTAGATTGACCAATATTGGTAGTGGAGAGCACATCCAATGCCCGTTGCCGCTGAGAAGGCGTTAACATGTCAGATTGTGCCAACCATTTTTGAAAATCCGTAGACTTCATGATTAATATCAATTAATTTAATTACTTGAGAAATTTTATTATCTTTCCCCATATTTAACGCAAATAGAGCCTTTTATTTATATTGTATATTGCTGAATATATAGTAACTACTCTTCCCATACTTTATGAGCTTCACCAGCCAACGCTATTTGAATAGCGATAAGTAGGTTATATCCCTTATTGGCCATCGATTGCAGATAGCTTGAAATTCGGCAATAGACATGTGCATAGTCGCTGACTCTGAAACAACCCGAGACCTTTTGTTTAACTTTTGGCATTCTCAAGTCCCGCCCTGCTCGGTTATTAGCAAACGACACATGCGGGTTTTTAGCAAAAAGTAGTACTGCTGCTTCATGATTTTTCAGTCTTTCCCAAGATTGTGTGCATCAGATTTGTTAAGTTTACTGCGTTTACCATGGGGCTTAGGTAGACTGATTGACAGCTCTTTTTTGGTATGAGTCTAAAATAGACTCATACCAAAAAAACAGCAAAACCACACTGAGAATGAGAATGGTTCATCACTGGATCTAAAGTGACTATCGTGGGAATTTATCAGTGTGGCACAAAATTGAATTTTTCTCGCCTAAAATCCTGTCAAGTCTTTTCTAAATATTGGGGGGGCGAGTAGCTCCAATATATATAAAGCTATTTCAATATCAATTTCTCTGTATTGATAATGTTTATGCATATGTCTGGTGTTGTTTGGTTGTGGTAGATTGATTCTGAATAAAGAAGATAAGTAAGTGATTTATACTTGCTAAGATAAATGATTTCCATATTCGAATTGTTCAGCATCTAATCCTGGGTAAGAGATATGCAATCACATGTTTAGGCGTTGCGCTTGGACTTTCCAGCAAGAATTCTCGTATGCTTTAACTATTCGTGGGAAATTTCCCTGTCTTAAGGGTTGCCAGGAAAGATCCTCGCGCTAATCATCAATCCTTTATTATGAGTAAGGATGATGCTCGCTTTGGCAATGATCATGTATGATTTACGTGCTTTCATATTGATTTATCAACTCGATTTTCAGTGAATACAGAGAGTAGAGACTATCCTTGTCCTTAGGATGTTGCTTGCGAATCCACTCAGCCAGTTTGAGTGGTGTGTTCAAGCGATCAGGCAATGCAGTACTTTCAGCCATCATCAGATTGCAATCGCTTCGCCAGATAGTTTGTTGGTCACCATACTCAACTCTTTGCTCGAAACATCAACACCAATCTAATTCATTCCTCATTATCTCGATTCAAATTTGTTACCATACTTTCTGGTCTCTCTGACACTTCAATTATTTTTCTTGCAGATTCAGAAGCTCAGCTTACAGACCTTGGATACTCCACGATATGGATGGCTAGGGCGGGGAGCTCATCTACTTATAAAAGCTCAAGATTGAAGGTTGGACCGGATACCGCCTGAAATCAGTATCACTTTAAAACAATTCTCTTATTGAAGTGAATATACAAGGTTTCACCAAGGCTGTTTCGTTAGTCTTCTCAAGAAAGCATCGATAGCTTATCGGTATGATATTCATCTACTAATATTGAAATTATTGGTGCAGATGTAAAAGAAAAAGAGTTGGATAATTTCCGGTATCTTCCCTCTCGATTAAAATAACTGAATTGTTATCGGATTTGCACAACTATTCCAGGTTTGAGCCACTTGCTGAGCTTGTCAATCTGCGCATTGGTTAATGCAATACAGCCATTGGTCCAATTGAACTGCTTATGAACCTTGTGATCTCCCTGTCCCAACCCATGAATACCCAAATGACCGCCCAACGGCGTATCCTGAGGAGGAGTTCTTCCCGCTTCAATTGCACTGATAATGGATTGCCACGTTTCTTTAGTAATCCGGTTTTCTGCCAGAGCGTGATCAGCAGTCTCTCGATTTGGGTAATCAAAGACAAAGAAACGGTAATAACGGCTTGGTTCCTTGATTCTATCAATCCGAAAACTACCGAGTGGTGTTCTGTTATCGCCCATCATTCTAGCATTGCTGGCACCAAAGCGTCCGATCGCAATATTGTCAAAAATAACTTCTACTGCCTTTCCTTTCATGACCGATAAGGTCAAATTCTGGGTATCCACATTAATCCAGATATCATTATGTGCGTTGACTGGCTTGAAGACTAACAGGGGCAAAATTAATATAAGTAATCTGCTGTACATTGGGAGAAGTAAGAAGATGATTAAAGATAGTTTTTTAGTCTGATAAATTACAGTGTGAATCACATTACGATGTTTTTGAAAGTCGCACAATTCAGAGGCGTCATTATTGTCTGATTATTTAATTTCATTATGTGTCTGGCTATTCTTGTATGCGTTGAAGAATTGTCTCGGAAGATTGCGCGATCGTCAATCTAGGTAGAGCATGATGTGTCGAGAGATTTCGCTGACTCTGCCGAATGATATCCGGTCCAGAGATTATGTTATTTGCGCATGTGAGCTTCATGTTACAAAAAATAGAACCGGCTGAAGATGGAGATGAGTTTTAAGAGTTAAACCCATTTAGCCTTCAGCTTATTGCCTTGGGTTGATCAATATTAGATCCAGATTTTCCATTAGGGAAATTTCCTAATGGAAGGCTTTAGAGTAAGTTACTAAATAGGTTCAACGCAACTGTGAAAAGCTATAGTTTGACCTTAACCTGGCAGTAATCGAGATTATGCGCCCATTCAGTTGCTTTTGCAGTTCATGCTGTCAGTTTGGTGTGGTACAGGCATGTTCTGAACATGCCGAAGTGATCGGCATAACCCGACATTAGAGAAACTGTTTGGCGGGGAGAGCTTTAATCTCGGGGATTTCTGGGTGGCTGAAGCTGCTTTACTGCCAGTCTGATATTCAACATATCCTCAAAATGCTGCACTATAAACTCTTTGCCAAGACTGGGCTATACTCATTATTCCCGAGGGTCAAAAAAAGATCATTAGCTTAGTTGTGGTCATGCAACAACGTGAATGGATTGCAGTCTTTGGAATTAATTCAAGGCATTTGATTTCCCAGTCAAATTTAACCCAATTGTCTCTTCTTAATCAGCTCTGATGGAAAATCTAGATTGAAAACAGAATCCGGTTAGCTATTCCAGTGCGGGGAATGCATTTCAACCTGACAGCAGTTTCCAGTCAGAAATTTCCTGTGATAAGCTGGTAGCGGCCGTCGGCTTTCCTATAATTGAATGGAGGATTAAAAGATGCTTCGTCCTCGGCAATATATCCGTATTCTTTTTTTAATGACAGTACTGTCAACCATATCCGCTGCGCGGGGTAGTGGTTTCTTTCCGCTACAGCGTTTTCTTGATCTTGAAATCGAAGGTATTTCACTGAGTACACTGCCAGAAGATATTCCGGTCATACTGGAAGCAGCGGGTTATTTCCAGTCTGGGAATTCGACTTTTATCAGGGACACGCCGTTGCCGGGAGGGCGGAAATCGATTTACCGGATTGAACTGGAAGACACACCTGAGTATCGCAGCATTACTTACTTCCGGGGAGAAAGCGGCGGGAGAAATAAAAGTTCGGTAGAAAAAAACAGACCTATTCCTGACAATGAAGCAGTTTGGGCCAAGGCGATTTATGAACTGGCTTGTTTGCATGTGCCGGATGCAGTTAGCAAAGCTCGTGCCTGTCAGCCGGTTGTTGACTGGGAAATCCGCTTCGGTGAGGGCAACTTTTTGAGTATTTCAGCTAATGCGAGTGCCCAAGTTGATGCAACAGGTGCGAGCACAAGTCTTGGGATAACATATTTCAAAAAATAATCAGACACATGACAACAACAATTCATAGTTTTGCACCGATAGCAGATGAACATGCCGAAATTCTCATTCTTGGCAGTATGCCGGGGGATGCATCTTTAGCCGCGGGACAATATTATGCGCATAAGCAGAATGCGTTTTGGGGGATCATGGCAGAACTGCTGCGTTTTGATCCTGAGATACCTTATACGGCCAAAATCCAAGCGTTGCGATCAAAGCGTATTGCGTTATGGGATGTCCTCCATTCCTGTAAAAGAAGCGGCAGCTCAGATTCTATGATTGAAACTGGAACACAAATTGCCAACGATTTCCCGGCCTTTTTCCGCATACATCGCAATATCACACATATTTACTTTAACGGTACCAAAGCAGACATTTGCTTCAAGAAATTGGTCGCACCCAAGATTGAAAGCGGTATATTTCGCTACACTCGGTTGCCTTCAACCAGTCCGGCTAACGCCTCGATTCCTTTTGAGCGTAAGCTTGAGGCGTGGCGAACGATTCTCGAACCTATTCGCGCTGAAGCAACTCAGAATTCTGACTGTGTGAATCTGATCATGGAAGGATACCGCTCGCGTTAAAGCGCGCTTCCCAAGAGTTGTTTTTTCGGAATGCTTGAATTTCGTTTCTGCGATATTTATAGACCATTGCCGCATTCACTTGGTAAGTTAGGTCGGAATTAGCATCCACAATAAATATTCCTGCTTGTCCTTGTCGCCTAGCCATTTCTCCAAAATATGTAGAGAGAATGGGCAGCCCTAATGCACGATATTCATAGTATTTAATGGGATCAATCGAAGCAGTCAGATCGCTGCACTTAAAGGGGATAAGGCCGACCGAGAATGATTGCATGAGTCTGATTGCTGTTACGTGATCGCATGCAGGGAACAATCTAATATTGCAGGGTAAAGGTTCTGGAATTGATGTGTAGACAGGACCGATCAAGTGAATATTCAAGGATGAGTTGGCTTGTGCTAGTGCAAGTACAAACGGCCAGTCAAACCAGTGGCCAATTGTGCCGAGATAGCCTATAACCATGTCCTCGGACTGTTTCTTGATTGCATCAATGGGAGGAAGCGTTTCTACCGTACAAGCATTATGAACTACAGTCAGTTTTGAATGATAGGTGGAGAAGCGTTCTGCCAGAGTGGTCGAAGAAACTGAGATGCGTGAGACGCTATCGGCAATTCTTTGTTCCCGGCGCGCCATAGCGGCTCTCGATAGGCCTTGATAGAAGGCCGGGAAATCATCCATGGCGTCATAGAAAGAAGATATGGCAGGATGCTGGGCGAGTACCTGTAGCGCCAGCTCAGAAGGTTTGCCAATACCTAGCAGTGTTCCGCCATGCTGCATGAATTGATCGATTGTTCGCAGAATGTCACACCACAGCCAGCGAGAGATAAAGTTTGCTCCTGGCAATGGTTCGATCGGTAACAGATGAGGGCGAATAACCGTTAACCAATCCGGCATCTCTGCCTTCACCGTTTGGGAATTGGCAAAGATCCTTGCAGTCTTGACCCTTCTGAGATCCGTCCATTTGGGTAAGCGTGTTGGATAGGGGTCTACCCAAAGCACATTTCCTCCATGCTTGTGATGAAACCATTCAGCAAACTTGTGTGGGCGCTGCGCGAAGCTATTCCACGGCAAAGGGGAAAGATAGACCAATTGCATCAGCTAAAATGCTCCCTCAGAACGCTCACAATGCGCTCAGCAGCATGACCATCTCCATAGGGAGAAGTCCCTTTCGCCATTACCTGATAGACTGTTGTGTCATCCAGAAGGCGTTGTGTTTCTTCCACGATCCGGTCGTAATGAGCCCCTATCAGTTTCGCAACCCCTAGCTCGACTGCTTCGGGGCGTTCTGTTTCGTTGCGAAGCACCAAGACAGGCTTTCCCAAAGCAGGCGCTTCTTCCTGTACTCCTCCTGAGTCCGTCAAGATTAGAAAAGATCGTTTTAGGGCCGCGACAAAATGGACATAATCCAGCGGCGCAGAGAGATGAATATTGGGCTTGTTTGCCAGTAGGCTATTAACGATGTTGGTTACGTTAGGGTTTGGGTGGACGGGGAAAAGAAATTCAATTTCTGGATTGTTCTGCGCAAGCGCTTGTACGGCAAGGCAGATGTTATGTAACGGTTCGCCAAAATTTTCACGGCGGTGGGCAGTAATCAGCACAAGGCGTTTATTTGGATCAACCTGAGCAGGAAGTTCCATATTTTGAGCTGCCACCACCAGCAGTGCATCGATGACCGTATTACCAGTAATAAAAATATTTTCATCAGCCACGTCTTCACGTAACAGATTCTGGCGCGACCCCTCGGTTGGTACAAAGTGCCAATGTGCTAATTTTCCCGTAATGACACGATTAGCTTCTTCTGGAAAAGGGTTGCTGATATTCCAGGTACGTAAACCCGCCTCGACATGACCAACCGGAATGCGATGATAAAAACAGGCCAATGCAACCGCCATTACTGTGGTAGTGTCTCCCTGTACTAATACAGCATCCGGTTTCTCAGCCAGCAATACGTCGTCAAAATCCAGCAGCAGTCGCGCAGTCAGGGCAGTCAATGCTTGATTGGGCCGCATGATATTCAGGTCGATATCGGGTTCAATGCCGAAAACATTCAATACCTGATCGAGCAGATGGCGGTGCTGTGCGGTTGCCAGAACGCGTAAATTAACCCATGGTTCGTTCTTCAATGCCTGGATTACAGGCGCCATTTTGATAGCTTCGGGACG
>CAZKPL010000089.1:0-7687 GCA_964554625.1 uncultured Nitrosomonas sp.
CCATTGGCATCGCAATCCTGCCCGATCACCACATAACCGCCGCCGAGGTTTTCGAAGTCGTTGGCGAAGGCGCACAGGGTGCGGATAATCGGGTCAGGATTCCACCCGGTCTTGTATTCGATGCGCTCACCCTCAACGGTGCGTTGGCGCAGCAGGTCATTGAGATTGATAGGAAGCTTGGTGCTCATGCGGGGGCACCTCCAGCACACTTGGATTTGATGAACTCAAAAACCGGCTTGAATGCTTCAAAGTGTGCCCGATCCAATGTTGGAACGACGTCGTTGGCAAACTTGACCTTATCGCCTGAAAACTCAATGATCTGAGCGCCAGCGGATGCTGCCTTCCGTTGGAACCAAGTGCCGACCCATTCGTCTTTAAAGAAAAGTAGCTCAATGGATAAATGGGAATCCTGCCCTCGACCCCAAGGCTTTCCTGTGTCGTCGAGTACCTGCCGTTTGACGGCATCAACATTTGGCACCGGGAGAAGTGCTGCGTAATGATTTTGATGCCGAAGTCGCTTGACCAATCCCTTATGAGGGTCAGTCACCTCAGCATGGCATGCTTTAGAATCCAGGCCATTCCAATCATCGTAGGCCTCATCGAAATCGAACAAGGCAAACATCTTGCGATCGGGAAAGTTGACTCGAAGCTCATCTCTTGAAAAGAGGTTTCTAAGAAAAATGCGATCAAACGCATTCTGTATTGCAAATGGACATGGCTCCTCTGGGTAGAGTTTCAGCCATGCTGTCTCCAATATCTTTTCATCTGTCACACCTTCGGTAAATAAAACATCACCGGATGTGCTGCGGAGAAAATGATTGATGCTGAGCCGCGCCTCACTTTCAGAAAAAGTTATCAAGCCAGCAGACAGTGACTTGATAACATCTGCCTTGTTTACCTTGGTTAGCGCCACCTTTTCACCGTCAAACTCGAACAAATTGATAACGTTCTCGTTAGCGCAGGTAATTGTTGATGCGCTATGGCTGCTCATCAAAACGTGGCTGGTTTTCGCTGCCGCATCAGTGATGTCGAATACCTGCCGCAAAAACTCAAACTGCCATTCAGGGTGAAGAAAAGCATCCGGTTCATCCAGCAAAATCAGGCAATTGCGGTCTTTAAAGAGTTCGATAATAGAATATATGTAGACCGACTGAAATTGGCCGTCACTGAAATGGCTAATATTGGCCTCTATGCCAGAAGCAAGGCGAAGCGGTACAGAAACGCCGCCCAGCATTCCCAAGGTCTTCAAGTTATCAAACTGCCGGAACAATTCCTGCCATTTTCCGGCAAATTTCTCCTGCAGCTTGCTGATGGACAGGTATAAGATGTAACGATCCTCAGTAGGCAAATAACCCTCTGTCACCGTCAGCTTCTCTGTGTTGTCCCACACACAATCGCTCAAGATGCCGAGAAAATCCTTTGTAATGCCGAGTGGACGCCAATAACGGGAGGCGGCATCAACATTGTCGATGTCGTACTTTTCCTTCTCGCCACCTCGCGCGTAGTCCGGCCGCTGTAAATCAATCCTCAACACAGGCTCGGAAACGTCTGCAGTTCCAGGTTTTGTGATGCCAAGTCTATCGATTTTCAGCTTTTGTCGAATGAATGTGTGCGCTCTGCTATCTAAGGGCTGCACCAGCAATGCCGCCAATAGCAGTGCCTTGTATTCTTGGCCGATACCGAGGAAGCGCCGGGAGTCCTCAAGATTGGCTCCTTTGATGCGCCCACGAAATTTCTCTTCGTAGTCGGCAATCAAGTCGGTAACAGTAGTGTTGTGGCCAGAGTAATAGATCAAGACGTTGTCGGGGAATGGTGTTTGCCCCAGCGTTTTGCGATCTTCGCCCTTGTTAATTCGCAGTTTTCCCGCCTTCCATTCGATTTCAGTCTCTTGCCCTTCGATTTCGTAACTCACGAGGTAATCGAAGGATATTTCATTCGCAGGGCGGCCAAATTGATCTAGATGCCGGAATATCTCAATCAGCGCCTCGAATAGATTCGACTTGCCGCTGCCGTTCTTTCCTACGAACACATCGATAAAGCTCGTGCCATCAAAACTCAACGTAAAATTCTTGAGATTCTTGTAGTTGCTAACAAAGAGTGATTTCAGGCGCATGACTGTTTTCTCACATCTTCACCATCAGGGAGCTCAACAACGCTGTCTGCTGGTTGGCGGCGGCGTCAATCTTCTCTTCCAATGCATTGCACATTTTCATCAGCTGATTGATCTTCACCACAATTCGGTGCTGTTCTTGAATCGGCGGGATCGGTATTGGGAGGCTCTTTAGAGTCTTTTGGTTAATTTTTGGCATCGTCCCCGACGTTCCGGATGCTCGCTCCCTGAGAAAGTTTCTTGCTGGCTCCGAACTCATCGCAAAGTACAGATAATCAGTGTCAAGCTCCGAGGACACACGGAGCTTCATCATCAAATCTGGATAGATGTAGCAGTTGGGTTCACCCCGATAAACAGCAGGTACGCCAACGTACTCCAGCGTATTTCCTCGTTGGACCAGAATGTCGCCGTCACGCAGCCAAAGGTCGGAATCAGACGAAATTTCGTCCGCGATAAATTTTGCGTGTTCGCCTTTAAATATGCCCGAAGTTGTCGCGCTGAGCGTTAGAGAGCGTACCGGAGTCTCGTAGTCAACCGCCCTGGGCGAGAATCCATTGGTTGGGCCAGACACAAGAAGGTCGCCGAGGCATCGCCATTCCCAGTTCCCAGGGATCTCGTAGCCTAATGGTTTGGGATCGCGAATCGGATTGGGTGACTCTTGAATTTTGAGGCGACGCCTTTCTGAAGCTACCTTGACTAAGGTGTCAGTTGCTGAACCATCCTTATCGTTTTGATCGGTTAACCTGCCCCGAACAGCAAGTTGCAGAATGGCCTTACGCAGTTCGGTGATATTTTCTTTTACTGAATATAGATCGCCGAAGTGTTGGGTGATAAAGGCCCACGCATCGTTGGTGCTGCGGTTGCCGGTGGTGTCGATCAGTTGCGAGAGCGCGGCGGCGTGTGTGGCCAAGCGCTTTTTTTCGCGTTCATTTCGCAGATTTTCCAGCGCGTCGCAACGCGCCATCAACCGGTCGATTTGGGCGACGATGCGATGTTGCTCGTCAAGCGGTGGAAGCGGGATTGGTATCTCGACAAACTTGGCAATGGAGACGCCGCCGATGATTCCAGTCATCGCGGCTGTGAACGATGCACGAAAGACTGGGGACAGATAAACATAAAGGATGAATCGCGACGGGATCTGCCCAAACAACTCATTGGCAAACAACTTGTTGCCAAAACAGATATCGCGATCGGTCAGACCACACTTTTTTCCCGCGCTGCCGCCTTCGGCACAAATCAGCACAGCGCCCTGGTGCGCGATCCTGAATTTTTCCTCATCCGGAGGAATACAAATACCGTTGTCGTAGTCCAGCGGGTCAAAACCGTAGCCAACATCCTTGGTTGCTATGTAGGGCAACCCCTCGACGCCGGCATATTTCGATTCTTTTTCGGATGCATTGATGCTGTTGCCGTTGAAAATATTGCCAATCGCACCGAGTCGAACCCACTGCCACCCATGGGGCAAAGAGTAGGGTTCATCGCTGGCGGTGATATCAGGCAAGGTTTTGGGCGCTTTGATCTTGCGTTCTTTCGCCAGCCGCTTCTTTTCGGCGTCAATGGACCTGAGCAGTTCGCTGGCCGGTGAGTCATTTGGATCTTGCGGCACCAGTTTTCCCTGCATCGCAAGCTTCAAAATCAGCTCGCGCAATCTCGGGATGCCATCGGGCGCGGCAAAGGCGGTTTCGAAATGCTGTTCTAGCAGATCGCGGGGTGCGTCAGTCATGCCTTGCCCCCGAGACACGCCATCAGCTCGGCTTTCAAAGCAGCCTGCGCTGTTTCGAGCTGGGTGACGATTCCCTGGTATTCGCGCATCAAGTCTTCTGGCTTGCCATGCTCAACTTCTACCAAGTGCGGGTTCTTGCCAACAGCATCCAGGTTGTAGTTTTTGTCGGCTATCTCTTTTGCAGAAACTTTCCATGCGTATTGCGTTGTCTTGCGACCTTTGCGGCTAGGGCCACCCCACCAGGCTTTTTCAAGGTCGAATTCTTCGATGGTTAGCGGCTTGGAGCGCGAATAGCTCTTGTAGCCTTCCGGGTATGGGTGCTCAAAGAACCAGACGTCTTTGGTGGGCTCGCCCTTCTCGAAAAACAGCACATTGGTGGCGATGCTGGTGTAGGGCGCGAACACGCCTTTGGGCAGGCGCACGATGGTGTGCAGGTTGAACTCTTCGAGCAGTTCGCGTTTGAGCGTGGTCTTGGCCCCTTCACCGAACAGGAAACCATCCGGCAGCACGACGGCGGCGCGGCCAGTGTCATGCTTGAGCAGATGCATGATCAGCGCCATGAACAGGTCGGCGGTTTCGCGGGTCTGGTACTTGCGCGGAAAGTTGTTCTCGATGCCGTCTTCTTCCATGCCACCAAAGGGCGGATTGGTGAGGATGATGTCCACCCGATCCTTCGGGCCGTAGTCCTTGAGGGGGCGGCTCAGAGTATTGTCGTGGCGGATGTTGCTGGGCACATCGATGCCGTGCAGCATCAGGTTGGTCATGGCCAGCATGTGGGGTAGTGGCTTTTTCTCAACCCCGTGGATGCTGTCTTGCAGCGTGATGCGGTCAGCTGCTGTTTTGACCTGTGCCTTCAGGTGCTCGATGGTGCAGGTCAAAAAACCACCCGTGCCGCAGGCTGGGTCCAGCACGCTTTCGCCCAACTGCGGGTCAAGAATGTCCACCATAAACTGGGTGACGGCACGTGGCGTGTAGTACTCGCCTGCGTTGCCAGCCGACTGAAGATCGGCCAAGATTTTTTCGTAGATGTCGTTGAACAGGTGCCGGTCTGTGGAGGAGTTGAAATCGACATCGCTCTCAATGGTGTTGATGACTTGGCGCAGCAGGGTGCCGGACTTCATGTAGTTGTAGGCATCCTCGAACACCGAGCCAACCACTTTGCCGCTTGGTGACACGCCAGCAGCGGTAGCCAGCTTTTTCAGGGCCGGAAAGAGATCGTTGTTGACGAAGTCAATCAGCTCTTCTCCGGTAATGCCCTCGGCATCCTTGGCCCAGTTACTCCAGCGGAACCGGCTTTGCAGCGGTGACTTGTAGCCGGGGACGGTGAGCTGCCATTCCTGCTCCTTGTCGTCGAAGATTTTCAGGAACAAGAGCCAGACGATCTGGCTGATGCGCTGGGCGTCACCATCCACGCCAACGTCCTTGCGCATGATGTCTTGAATGGTTTTGATCAGGGTTGCGATGGACATAAATAGATTCCGAAGTGTTTGTCAGGCGCGCTGCTGCGGTGAGCCGTAAAGCGCTTGTTCGAGTTCAGAAATTGCACTTTGGTAGTGATCCAAGCCACCGAAAGCACGGATGATTTCCATGGGTGTGCCGATACTGGTGAAGGGGGCGATGGTGAGGATTTGGGTTTCCTCAATGGGGCCGAGGCCTTCATCTGAATATTTTTCCAACAGGGCTTGCAGCACGCGCTGCGCCTGTTCGCCATAGCGGCTGAAGTAGTCACGCTTCTTTACCTGCTCGGCACGCTCTTTACGGGTAAGCGGTGGCTGATCCCAAGCGACGTGGCAGACCAGATCAAACGGGTCAAATTCCTTGCCAGACTGGCGGCCAATTTCTTCGGCCAGCGCTTCAAAGAACACGCCTTCGTTGGCCAGCTCGTCGATGATGGCCTGCTTTTTCTCAGCGTTGTTCCAGCGCCGCAGGAAATCGTCGAGCGAGCTGAACTCCTTGGCCAGCGCCTTGCGGGTGTAGTCCTTGAGTGATTCGGTAATCAGTTTTCCGTTGGCATCGAAATACTGCACCCGCTCGGACGCGACTTTGACTTCTACATTAGCGACAACGTAGCGACGGATGCCGCTGCCTTCCTCGCCTGGTCGAGGTTCGGCCACACCTGTCCACGGCGATTCTTCTGCCGGTGGATAGGTGAAGCCATCCTGGGTGGATGAAGCCTCGCCCTCATCCGGCGGTACGGGCGAGTCATCGCCTTTGGGTTCATAGACCTGCACCGGGTCGCCATCAAAATCAGGATCAGCGAACAGCTCGGTCGCTTTTTTGAAGTCGATGATGGTGAAGTAGTACTTGTCGTAGTCTTCGTTGATGCGCGTGCCACGGCCAATGATCTGCTTGAACTCGGTCATGGACTGGATGCGTTGATCGAGCACGATGAGCTTGCAGGTCTGCGCATCCACGCCCGTGGTCATCAGCTTTGAGGTGGTGGCAATGACCGGGTACTTGGACTCGGGGAAGATGAAGTTGTCGAGCTCTGCCTTGCCTTCTTCGTTATCGCCAGTGATGCGCATGACATACTTGCTGTTCTGTGCCACGAGGTCGGCGTTCTCATTGACCAAGGCTTGGCGCATACGCTCGGCGTGGTCGATGTTGTCGCAAAAGACGATGGTTTTATCGAAGCGATTGGTCTGCTTCAGAAAGTCGCTGATTTTTTTGGCGACCAGCTCTGTGCGCTTTTCCAGGACGAGGTTTTTGTCGAAGTCACGCTGGTTATAAATCCGGTCTTCGATCTCGTTGCCGTATTTATCGATCATGCCTTTATCAGGCCGCCAGCCGGTGAGGTCTTTATCCAGATCAATGCGCACGACCTTGTAGGGCGCGAGAAAGCCGTCATCGATGCCTTGGCGCAGGGAGTAGGTGTAAATCGGCTCGCCGAAGTAGTCGATGTTGGAGACTTCTTTGGTTTCTTTCGGGGTGGCGGTCAAGCCAATCTGCGTGGCCGACGAGAAATACTCAAGAATCTCGCGCCAGGCCGAGTCGGCTGCCGCGCTGCCACGATGGCATTCGTCGATGACGATCAGATCGAAGAAATCACGGCTGAACTGCTTGTAGATGTTTCGTTCTTCTTCCGTGCCAGTGACGGCCTGATACAGCGATAGATAAACCTCATACGATTTGTTGGCCTGCCGCTTCTGGATCTTGGTCATGGCCGAACCAAAAGGTTTGAAATCGTTGGTCATGGTCTGATCGACCAGAATGTTACGGTCGGCTAGAAACAGGATGCGTTTTTTAGCTCTGGACTTCCACAGACGCCAGATAATCTGGAAGGCGGTGTAGGTTTTTCCGGTGCCGGTGGCCATGACAAGCAGCAGGCGGTTCTGGCCGCGAGCGATGGCTTCAATGGTTTTGTTGATCGCCAGCAGTTGGTAGTAGCGCGGGGTTTTGTTGCTGCCGTCGCTGTAATAGTCCTGCGAAACCAGCTCGCTTTGCGCTGTGTTCAGGCCAAGGTGTTCAGCCCACCATTGCCAAAGCAGATCCGGGCCGGGCAATTCGTGTAGCGCCAACTCACGCTCAATGACACCGTCTTTGGCAATCTTGTTGTGAAACAGGAAACCGTTGCCATTGCTGCTGAACACAAAGGGTACCTGCAGCATGTCGGCATAGCCCAGTCCTTGCTGCATACCATCGCCCAATGAGTGTTTGTTGTCCTTCGCCTCGATAACCGCGATCGGCATGTTGGGTTTGTGGAACAAGACATAGTCGGCACGTTTGTTTTGAGCGCGAGTGTGCAGCTTGCCTCGGACGATGATGCGCCCCTTGGTGAGCGGAAACTCTTCTCGTACCTGAGTGGCAATGTCCCAACCCGCTTGCTCAAGCGCAGGGGTAATGAACTTGGTGCA
>CAZKPL010000090.1:0-7678 GCA_964554625.1 uncultured Nitrosomonas sp.
GCAAGAAAGGGTCAGGTCCATAATAAAGAATTCTTATTCTTGCGAACAAGAACCTCAATCGTCGTTGAGTGCAATTGATAAAACTCAGCGATTTCTCGCTGGCTGTATGCCCCTGTTTTGTAAGCAGCAATGATAGCCATTTTGCGGTCTTTGTGTTGTGCTGCAATCGCCGGCAAAAGTTTTGCAATCGGTCGCTTTTGCTGCTTGGGTATATTTAAATCGTCTTTTTCTTTTCCAATTCTTTTCTGCATTTCAGTTACGAAAGCTTCATCTCCTTAATAAGTCTGGTTCTTCTGGTAAATGCGTACAAAGTAAATAAATGAGGTAGTCCCCGGCTTTGCCTGGGGATTGCTAAAGGTTTAACTGCCCGAATCACAGGTAGCAGGTCGAAGCCAAAAAGAAGGCTATCACAGCTTAATTCGCTGCTTCACTGCGACATTCCTATAGCCTATTTCGCTTTCAAACCAAGTTGTGTTAATCGCGGAGTTTGCAGCATGCTTTTCTTGTTTGGCAATGCGATATCAATGAAATGATGTGAGATAATTGGAAGCAAATATTTACTCAGCCAATTCATTGAACAATATAAGTAAGCATGCCTAGATTTATTGCTTTGATCCCTGCCGCAGGCTCCGGTGCGCGCATGGGTAACCAGTTGCCAAAACAGTATTTATCGCTGGCGGGGAAGCCGATGATTTACCATGCTTTGCACACGTTGTGCAGTTCCTCACATATCTCCAGTGTATTTGTCATTCTCGCTCCAGATGATCATGAATGGCTGCGCTATGACTGGTCGTCCTTCTCTGACAAGCTGGTGGTGCGCTATTGTGGGGGTGCAACGCGCGCTGACAGCGTGTTGAACGGACTGAAGGCCATGCAATCAGAGGCGTCGATTTGTAATGATGATTGGGTGCTCGTGCATGATGCGGCGCGTCCTTGCCTGAGCACTGCTCAGCTCGAACAACTGATCGATGTGCTAACGCCTGATGAGGTTGGCGGGTTACTGGCTATTCCGGTTGCGGATACCTTAAAGCGCGCTGATCCGAATCATCGTGCCATGGGCACAGCATCCAGAGCAGGTTTATGGCAAGCGCAAACACCGCAAATGTTTCGCCTGGGTTTGTTAAAGGAGGCGCTGAGCAAAGTGGACAGTGCTACTATCACGGACGATGCGAGCGCCATCGAGGCTTTGGGTCTCCATCCCAGATTGGTGCTGAGCGATGCCTATAATTTCAAAGTTACTTATCCGCAAGATCTGGCTTTGGCGGAACTCATTCTGCAGAAGAGGGAAACAAGGTGAAAAATATTAGAATTGGCCAGGGGTTCGATGTGCATCAGTTGGTGGCAGGCCGTGATCTGATCATCGGTGGCGTAACGATTCCTTATGACAAAGGGTTGCTGGGGCATTCTGACGCGGATGTGCTGCTGCATGCATTGTGTGATGCATTGCTGGGTGCGGCAGCGTTAGGGGATATCGGTCACCATTTTTCAGACAGCGATGCACGCTATAAAAATATCGACAGTCGTTTGCTACTGCGCGAGGTACACCGCTTGCTGATCAGTAAGCGTTACAGGGTCACAAACATTGATGCAACCATTATCGCACAGGCGCCTAAAATGGCTCCGCATATCCTGGCAATGATTGCCAATATTGCTCAAGATTTGAATATGCCTACCAGCGATATCAATATCAAAGCAAAAACTGCGGAGAAGCTCGGTTTTATTGGGCGGGGCGAAGGCATTGTGGCTGAAGTCGTTTGTCTGATTACGCATATTGATGACATTCGTGATTGAGGCGGATACTTCTCCAAAAAGATCCGTAAAAGTTTTTTTTGCAGTCTGGCCTGATGTCGCTGCTCAGGAAAGATTGAGCAAACTGGCTGAGCAGCTGGTAGATGTCTGCGGCGGCAGAAAAATCAACTTACCACTGATCCATCTCACCTTGGTATTTATTGGAGATGTGGAGAGTCAACAGTTGGAAACGCTCCGGCAGGTAGCGAATCAGGTCAAGCAGTTTAGCTTCGATTTGACTGTGGATGAAATTCAATACTGGCGACATAATCGCATTGTCCATGTTGGTCCAAGCCAATGCCCCGCCGGGCTTTCTGTACTGGTAGCCGATTTACAGAATCGATTGTCTCAGGCAGGTTTCTCGCTCGAAAAACGCCGCTATGTTCCACACATTACTTTAATAAGAAAAGCCTTATGCAATACTTTGCCCAATTTGACGATGCCCATTACCTGGCATGTAAATGAATGGGCGTTGGTGCAATCCAGGCAGACCGATGAGGGCACGGTGTATGTTTCACTTGATCGCTGGCCTCTGGAAAAAGTCTGAGTACGGTATAACATTACTTTTCTGAAAAAATTCCTTTAATCCTAATGAAAATTCTTGCGCTCGATACTTCCACTGAATATTGCTCACTTGCCTTATGGCTGGATGGGGCTGTACTGAGCAAAGAAGTGCTGGCAGGGCAAAAGCATACCGAATTACTGCTGCCGATGCTGCAGGAAATGCTGGCTGAATCGGAGTTGGCTCTGACCCAATTGGATGGCTTCGCTTTCGGTGCCGGTCCGGGATCATTTACCGGCTTACGCATTGCTTGCGGAATAGTGCAAGGGCTGGCGCTTGCCACTGATCTGCCTGTCATCGGTATTAGTACGTTAGAAGCGATGGCGCAAAAAGTTGGCGCAAGTCACGTTATGACAGCGCTCGATGCACGGATGGGGGAAATTTATTATGCCGCTTATCTTCATACTGATGGGGGCTGGTCAATTGTACAAGCGCCCATACTCTGTTTGCCCCAGCATATTTCTGAGGTTCCGGGGAAGGGCTGCTGGGTGGGGTGCGGTAGCGGTTTTGACCAACACCATGAGACGCTCAGCCATCTCTGTCGTGACAGTTTGCGCCGAATTGATCTGGGGTGTTATCCGCACGCCCAAGAAATGGCGCAACTCGCTGCGCCCAAATTAATGAAGGGATTAGGCGTTGCTGCCGAAGAGGCTGCTCCTGTTTATATACGCAACAAGGTGGCTTTAAAGGAAAGCGAACGATGAGCGATGCTTTGCAGCAAGCATGTCAGATCAGGGAGATGCGCTTGGATGATGTGAGTCGGGTCATTCTTATTGAGCGTGAAATTTTTCTTTTTCCCTGGACGGAGATGAATTTTGCTGATTCGGTTAAGGCAGGCTATCACTGCCGCGTGCTAGAGCAAAATGATACGCTTATTGGTTACGGCATCATGATGATGGGTCCAGGTGAGGCCCATATTCTGACGATTGGCATCTCAGCGCAATGGCAGCATCAGGGCTGGGGCGGCAAGCTACTGCAGTATTTCATCGATCTTGCTAAACAGCAGGAGGCTGTATCAGTATTGCTGGACGTGCGTGAGTCCAATATCGGCGCTGCCAATTTATACCGGCGCTTGGGTTTTAAACAAATCGCGGTTCGTAAAGGATATTATCCTGCCATGTGCGGGCGTGAGGATGCGTTGGTGATGAGACTGGAATTATGAAGCAGCGGCGCCGCAAGGAGATATTGCACGAGCTTGGTTTGACTCCTATCTGGCGTTGCAGGGCAGATAACATGCTGAATGAGGGTGCGCCGATGACTGTCCCTGTTGATCAGTCCATTCCCGTGGCCACCGCTACAGCGCCAGAGAATAACGATCGAGCGGCGCAGATTGCAAGGATGGACTGGGTGCAGCTTGAAGCTGCAGTCGCTCGCTGTACTGCGTGCCCATTATGTCAGTCAAGAACGCGAACGGTATTTGGAGTCGGTGATCAACAGGCCGATTGGTTGTTTATCGGTGAAGGACCTGGTGCGAAAGAAGATGAAATAGGCGAGCCTTTCGTCGGCCAAGCAGGAAAATTACTGGACAATATGCTGAAGTCCATTCAATTGCGGCGCGGCGACCGGGTTTATATCACCAATATCGTAAAATGCCGACCACCTAATAACAGAAACCCTGAAACCAGCGAAGCCGAGCAGTGTCATCCTTATCTCGCAAGGCAGATCGTATTGATTAAACCTAAACTGATTGTCGCGTTAGGAAAGATTGCAGCACAGAATTTATTGCATACCAGTGAAAGCATCGCCAGTTTACGTGGTAAGTTACACCGATATTCAGATATTCCTTTGATCGTTACTTATCATCCCGCATATCTGCTGCGCTCACTCTCAGATAAAGCCAAAGCATGGGAGGATTTATGCTTTGCCAAGGCGACCATGCAATCATTGTTAGCTCAATGATTTTGAAACGCTCTGCAAGAAGGGTAGAGGCGTAATGGCATCAATGTATTTTATGCATCCCGATCAGATGAAGTGAGTCCTGCTTGCTCTGGTTAAGCAGGTGCCATTTACGAATGAGGATCATGCTCACGGCGACAAATAGACCAAATAGTGCAATCACAACGTAAATGTGCACATCCAGCATGATGAGCAACGCATACAACAATATCATGGCAAGAATACTGAGATTTTCGTTGAAATTCTGTACTGCGATCGAATGACCGGCGCCCATTAAAATATGCCCGCGATGCTGCAAGAGAGCATTCATCGGTACCACAAAAAATCCAGCCAGACCTCCGATCAAGATCAGTAACACAATCGCAATCCATAAATCCTGCACAGTAATCATCATCATCACGACTATTCCCATGGCAATACCCAGCGGAATGACTTTTACCGAATCACGCAGCGAGACTAATTTAGCTGCCAAGACTGCCCCCAGCGCGATGCCAAGCGCTACTACGCCCTGCAGTTGCGCCGCTTCATTGAGTGGAAACCCAAGCGCGATATCAGCCCACTTCAAGACAATAAATTGCAAAGTGGCGCCTGCTCCCCAGAATAGGGTTGTGACGGCAAGCGAGATCTGGCCGAGCTTGTCGGTCCATAATAGCTTGACGCAATGTGCGAATTCATGGATCAGAAATGACGGATTTTTTCTGAGTACCCGATGATCAATTCCAGTATTGGGTATGAATAAGTTAAAAGTGGCTGCAATCGTATAAAATACTGCAACAAGCAGGATAGCCGCTTCTAGGCGTGTATCCAGGGTTGTATCAATGAAAGGAAAATCAATTGACAGCAGAATGGACGAAATGGCAGGTGTGATGAGAAGCCCGCCGAGCACTGTGCCAAGTACGATAGAGCCGACAGTTAGCCCTTCAATCCAGCCATTGGCAATCACCAGTTTTTCCGGAGGCAACAGCTCAGTCAGTATGCCGTATTTTGCCGGAGAGTAGGCTGCTGCGCCTAGCCCGACAATTGCGTAGGCGCCGAGCGCAAAATACTGATGCATTGCAAAGAGCAACAGGACACAGCCAACAATTTTAATCGAATTGCTGATAAACATGACCCGTCCCTTGGCCATGGAATCCGCAAATGCACCTACAAATGGCGCCAGGATGACATAGAACAGTACAAAAACGAATTTAAGCATAGGAGTGAGATAAGCGGGCGCATGCAAATCGATCAACAGTGCGATCGCCACCACCAGTAATGCGTTATCAGCTAATGACGAAAAAAATTGCGCCGCCATTATCGTATAGAATCCGCGCTCCAAATGTCCTCCCTTAATAGCCTCTATTTATGATTTTTTCTGTAATGTCTATCAGAAAATAACAGGTTGATATTATAAAAATGATTAGCTAATGATAAGCTGAATAATAACTATTCTGGATTTCATCCAGATGAAAATTTTATCTTGTTTTAGCAATGGACAGAGTGCTCATTCTATGGCGATATTTTCAATAAAACTGAATAGGCTGCTATGGATTGCTGGCCACGCTTTTGAGGTATTCCACTCTGACTTCGGTAAGGCCACGTAACCCGATCTTTTTAGCTGCGCCGTGCGACAGATCAATCAATCTATTTCTCTTGAAAGGGCCACGATCATTGACAATGACATCAATAGTGCGGCCATTACGAAGATTGGTTACTCTTACTTTGGTAGGTAAAGGGAGGGTTTTATGCGCAGCTGATATTCCTTGTGGGTAAAAACGTGTTCCCATCGCAGTTCGGTTGCCCGATTCCGCACCATACCATGAAGCAATGCCCTTCTCACTGTAGCCCACCGCTGAAGACATTGGATAGTATGTCTTACCCCGTACTTTATAAGGTTTATTATAGGGTGCATTTTGCTGTGTTCGGGATACCGTTGGAGTGGGGGGTTTTATGGGAGCAGAGCAACCACTCAGTAAGTAGATGATCAACAATACTAATGCTCCGGTAGGGATCAGAGAGCGTGATTTTCCAGATCTTCGCGATTCAGCCAGATTAATCATGCATTGCCTAAGAAAAGCTCCCATGCTCATTTTGAAGAAAACAATTTTTGATTCAATCATCATCGTAACAATCTTTGTTTTATATTATTAGATTTTAATAGTACCTTAATTGCTTAATGTGTCTGACTTGGGAGTCAGTGCACTGGACTATCGGCTGCATGTTCAAACATCGTATTGGGTAGTATTTTTTCAATTTGGCTATTACAAGCTGTCAACTTTTTAGCGCAGTATTTTTATAATAATAAATTTCCATTTTAACATTATAACAATCGTTTCCAGATGAGCTAAGCCCGATATCTTTGTGAATCGCTCGCTACGACATTAAAAAAGTTTCTCTTGTCAACGCCAATCTTTGATTTTAAAAAAATAATAGGAATAATAATACTATGCCATCTCCTACGACCTCGAGTGAGGTCATCTCGGTTAATTTGACAGGAAATATCAATATCGATGCGCTCATTTTTGGCAAGCGATGGGCAAACTCGACGATTACTTACAGCTTTCCAAGCGATGATTCTTACTGGTCAATCGATCCCTCAAAAGGCTATGGTCCGCCTAATGGCGAAGGAGAGCCCTGGATACAGGCTTTTATGCCGCTTGCTGCTTCTGATCAGGTTTACTTTAACACTGCGCTGCAGCAATGGGCGAATGTTGCAAATGTCCAGTTTAGATTAATCACCGAATCCCAATTCTCTGTCGGCGATATTCGTGTTGCCTACAGCGAAGCAAAGGATATGGTTGATGCAGAGGCTTGGTCCTATTTGCCGGTTGGGACTGGTTTTGCCGCTGGAGGGGATATCTGGATCAAAAGTTCGAGTAGCAGTGCTCAGGAGCCATGGATTCCCGGTAGCTATGCCTTCCTGACAGTCATGCATGAAATTGGTCATGCACTGGGTCTTGATCACCCTTTTGAGAATCGGCAATTTCCTTCATCATTGGATACGATGTCTTCAACGATCATGAGCTATTCTGCGTTGCCAGGAAATCAAAATTCAGCTTTTGATTTTTATCCTACTACCCCGATGCCATTGGACATATTGGCAATCCAGTATGTGTACGGAGCCAATACTGCTTATCGTCGTGAAGATAATCGCTATCAGTATGATGATGCCAAAACGTATCATGAGACGATCTGGGACAGTGGAGGAATCGACTGGATTGAGTATAGCGGCGCGCAGATTGCGATTATTGATCTGAGAGAGGGAGAAGGATCATTGATCGGTAACGATGTGTTGGTAGGGGATAGCGTAAGTGCAGATTTGGCCCAGAATGTCTGGATTGCTTATGGTGCAGTGATCGAGAATGCCTCAGGTGGTCATGGAGATGATTTGCTGATCGGTAACAGGTATAACAATATTTTGTCAGGTAGTGGTGGACACGATGATCTGATCGG
>CAZKPL010000091.1:0-7665 GCA_964554625.1 uncultured Nitrosomonas sp.
CAACCATGTTTTTGATCACCTGATTCGGTCATCATTTTGACTTGCTGCAACAAGAGATCGTTATCTCTAATTTTTTGTTGCTTACCTGTCGCGACTGTTAAGATTCCGGCACGGTCTCCATGTACATCAATAACGTATCGGCTCTACACGCTTTAGGCGTGAGCACAATCTTATTGATAAGACTGCGGAGCAGGTCTGCCGCTTCAGCTCTGGTTTCTTAGACCGTAATCCGATTGCTACACTGTCCAAGCCTCTGAAACTCTGTGATGTTTGTCAGTGTTATGCATGCAATCTTCTCCAATGCATTTCGTGTGAAGAAGGCCTGATGGCGAGTTATAACAACGTTTGGAAAAGTAAGCAATCGCGCAAATATGTCATCAAGCTCAACATATTGGATTCCGATCTGCTTGCTGTCCGGATGGAGTGTAAGATCATAAGCTACAATCTGGCGACCAAAGCCACTCATAATTTTAGCAACTTCGAATCCAATCTTGCTGGTACCAATAATGCTAACAGTTAAGCCATGCAGATCAAAGCAACACAGTATGCTCTGCGATAGCATGAGGCGAGTAAGCCGGAACCCGAACTACCAAGGATGGTTCCGCCTAGCGCCCGCACTTGCAGCACAGGTGCGTCATGTTGATCGTTGACAAAGACGCATATGGCCGGAAAGCCATTGGCTAAAGCTACTGTCCCCAGACTCGGATGAGTTTCAAAGAAGGCCAGCTCGTGTTGATGCTCTTCATTTGCTTTTTCCAGAAAGAAATAATCGTAAGGTTTTGCACTGAACACTGATAGAAAGGAGTCAAATGCCCATGATCTCCCCATCATCGGACAGGTCAATACGGTGCGCAGCCGGATCATGGGGTAATCCAGGCATGGTGACGATATCGCCAGTCATCACTAGCAGATAACCAGCGCCGGCGGCGATACGCACCGACTCGACTGGCAGCGCAAACGCTCTGGGATGGCCTACGTGAGCTGGGTCGCTGCTGAGTGACAGGTGGGTCTTAGCGATACAGATAGGGAGCCGGTCGTAACCAAGTAAGTGAACCCGTTCCAGGTCCTTTCTTGCAGTGCGGCTAAACTCGACATCGCTGGCGCCATAGATGGTGCGAGCGACGGCGGCAATCTTCTCCTCGGGAGGTACTCCCAAGCTATAAAGATAGCGCGCAGGCGCTGTCGGTTGAGTGGCGGCGGCGGTAACCGCACGTGCCAGCGCTTCAGCCCCTGCGCCTCCATCGGCAAAGCCAGTAAAGAGAGCGGCATTCAGTCCAAGCTTGGCACATCCCTTCTTAATGGCAGCCAGTTCTTGCGGGGTGTCGCCTTCAAAGCAATTGATCGCAATAACCGGCTCAAAACCAAAGGTGCGCACGCTGTGGACATGGTGATCCAGGTGTTCCAGGCCGGATTCGATTTCTTGGATGGAACCAGAGTGGATGAGGTCGCCGCCGCCATGGATTCTTAATGCCCGCGCGGTTACGACCAGCACGACCACACTAGGCCATAGGCCAGAGCTGCGGCACTTCAGGTCAAAAAATTTCTCGGCGCCTAGATCAAAACCAAAGCCTGCTTCTGTTACAGCAAAGTCTGCGCAAGCAGCGGCAATCTTGGTGGCGATCACGCTATTACAGCCATGGGCGATATTGCCAAAGGGACCACCATGCACAAAAGCGGGCACGCCTTCGGTAGATTGCACCAGATTCGGAAGAATCGCATCCTGCAGCAAAGCCGCCATTGCGCCTGTTGCCTGAAGGCTCTGCGCCGTTACTGGATTACCCGAGCGGTCAAATCCTACCAGAATACGCCCAAGCCGCGCCTTTAGATCCGCGAGGTCCTCGGACAAGCAGAGAATGGCCATGACTTCTGAAGCTGCAGTGATATCGAAGCCAGTCTCACGCGGCACACCATTGAGGCGCCCGCCCAGCCCAATCACGGTCTCACGCAGAGCGCGGTCATTCACATCCAGGACACGGCGCCAGAAAATTTGGCGATGCTCCAGGTCGAGTTCACTGCGAAAATGAATGGCGTTATCGAGCAAGGCGGCCAACAGGTTGTGTGCCGCAGCAACGGCATGTAGATCCCCCGTGAAATGCATATTAATGCGCGCTGAAGGTTCGAGCTGGCAACGGCCACCACCAGTGCCACCACCCTTGGCGCCAAAGATGGGGCCCAGCGAGGGTTCGCGTAAGGCAAGCGCTACACGTTGGCCGATGTGGGCAAGACCCTGTGCCAAGCCAATAGAAACAGTAGTTTTTCCTTCACCGCTATTGGTGGGATTAATTGCTGAGACCAGTACGATTTTTCCTTTTGGCTTAGCCTCTTTCTTGGGCAAGGCGCTCAACCGAACCTTTGCCATACACTCGCCATAGCACATCAGTGCATTGGGTGGCAGATCAAGCGATGCAGCGATATCCAGTATGGGGCGCATGATATAAATTTTAGGCAAGAAGAATAAGTAAAAATAATATCAATTCTAACATTCCAATACTCTGCCAATTATTCTGCTTGAATAGCCTCATAGTTCCATAGTCCGACTCACGATCATAGGGCGAATGCCGAAATGACCATCCATCTCTGACATCACGCTAGTACCGAATAAATAAGAAGACCGGGCCATTGTTTCATTTCTATTTAGATAACTCCCGAAGTTATTCTGGCTTTTATCCTGCTGATACCACTCCACGAAAGCACCAATACCCATGCCCATTTATCGGGAATTAGCCCTAAATTCCAAGCTAAAAAAATTTAGCTGTCAGTATATAATTTCTACTTTCATTTTATATTTTGCAAAACAAAATGCAGGAACCTAAGCCACCCGGGATAGAACCTTTTACCTTTATTTTCAGCTGGCGGCGTTTTTTAGTGCATTGTGCAATTATGAGTGTTTGTATCATGCTCGGTCTGATGACCTGGTATTTTGGTAAACCGCCTAGCATCCGGTTTTATGAAGCGACATCGGAAGAACAACTGGCCACTGCGATAGCGCCCGGCATTGATATAGCGTTGGATACGCACAGTTCTATAGCCGTGAAAGAAGACCAACCGCTGCAAGTTGAATTGTTCAAGGGAAATGTTTATTTTGACATCAAAAAAAACGTCACCAATCAGCTTGAAGCCAAAGTTGGCAATGCCATCATCAAGAACTTTGGCACGCGCTTCAGTATCCAGATGCAGAAAGATGGCAATAACCATATCGCCGTTGCAGAGGGATACATCAAGATCCATGTCGCTTCCGGGGTATATCAAATCAATGCATCTGAGCAAGCCGACTTTGATGATACCAGCGTCAGCAAACACCGGCTGATTATTGACCGAAACATCGCGCCTTGGCGCTCTCAGCAGTAATGATGTAGATAAGAAATTTAAGCTTGCTGCTTAAGTTACCAAGACAAGATAATCACCCTCCCAGCAAAGACCGAACGAACGATCTGGTCACGCAAATGAATGTGCAACACTTAAACTAACGCATAGCATTCAGTTGATGAGCAGGTCTACGGCGCATCACTTTTTCAGCACACCCTAATGATCAAATAGCGAGAAAAAGTTGCTCTTCTCCTTTTATCATGCCCGTTTGGCATGTCCTATACTACTTACGCATCCATTCCAATCTTGATACTGGCAGCACATGTGGTTACCCAAGATAGCACTGGGAAAAAGACGAATCCTGGTCATCAACTCTAATCTACTCATAAATTCTTATCTTTCCGTACACAGGGTAGCTAGCGGCGTTAACCTGAAAAGGATTCATCCACTGCCAATATAGGATTAAAGATTGGCAAGGATGCTGTGAACTTACGAATATTCTGATTCATTCTTCAAGGAGAGAGTAAATGTTGAAAATCGGGTTTGTATCCCGGATTGGCAGTATCGCCTCAGTATTTGCCTTGCTATTGCCTGCGATTTCATCTGTCGCAGAGCCAGTAATCGTCGATCAGGGCAAAGAGTGGACAGCTTCTGCCAGAAAGGATTTCTATAGCCGCGACCAGGGATCCCGGCTGATACCCCTTCGCTGGATCGCCGCCTTAAAGCAGCCAAATGGCAAACCATTCATGGATGAAAGCCTTGGTCGTTATGGTTATTTACCCAACGAAACAAGCCGGCCCGCTGGATTGCCGGTTGGATTTACTGTTTCCAGCGGGGAAAGCGGACAGGAAATCGGCATGAATTGCTCCGCTTGTCATACCCGCCAAATCGAGGCTTCCGGTACTTCCTATCGAATCGATGGCGGTCCTGGGATCGTTGATTTCCAAAGCTTCCTCGCTGATCTCGATGCCGCGGTGAACACGGTTTTGACGAATCAGCAAGCATTCACCGACTTCGCTCATTCCGTACTCGGTCCGTCACCAACTTCGAAAGATAAGGAGAAGCTACGAGAAGAGATGAAAGCTTGGTACTTGCCCTACCATACCTTGGTAGCGCGCGCGCTTCCTGCGCAGCCCTGGGGGCCTGCGAGACTTGACGCCGTATCGATGATCTTCAACCGGCTCGCCGGGTTGGACATCGGCCCTTCGCCTACCTACATGATTCCTGAAAATATCCAGCCGGCCACTGCACCGGTACGCTATCCGTTTCTCTGGAATGCTGCGATTCAGGACAAAACGCAGTGGCCCGGCTTCGCCAGTAATGGCAATGACATACTGGGGCTCGCCCGGAATCTCGGTGAAGTTTACGGAGTATTTGGTGTTTTTCATCCTAAAAAAGATGTATGGCGTCTGCTCGGAATCGACTACCTAGCCAATAACTCAGCTGATTTCCAGGGATTGGGCGCATTGGAAGATTTGATAAAAAAAATTGGCCCTCCCAAATGGCCATGGAAAATAGATCAGACTCTTGCTAGCAAAGGTAAAGCAATTTATGCCCGTAAGACTGAGGAAGGTGGTTGCGCCGATTGCCATGGTATCGCGCCTGGTGAGACCCGGTTTTTCGAGCAAAAAACCTGGAAAACTCCAATCATGGATGTCGGTACGGATTCCAAGGAATACGAGATTCTCGGCCGTACCGTGAAGACTGGTGTGCTTGAAGGCGCAAAAATCCCGTTTCTCGCTGCCCCACTCAAGCCAGTCGATACCGCTTTCAATGTTCTGGGAACCGCTGTTCTCGGCTCCATTCTCCAGCATTACGTTCCTGTCCTGATGAAGACCGAAGATGCGGCACAGGCAGATGGTCTGAAATCACCGTTTCCACCAGAAACAGACTCTCTCAAGGATGCATACATTGCACCGGCAGTATCTGAAAAACCAACTTACGCATATGAATCCAGAGTTCTTGAAGGAATCTGGGCAGCGGCACCATACCTTCATAACGGATCTGTGCCAACGCTGGCAGAGTTGCTGAAACCCGCAGCCGAACGGGTCGCATCATTCAAAGTTGGTCCGGCTTACGATATCGTCAACATCGGAATTGCCGCTGAGCAAACCAAATTTGACTATACGTTGCAAACTACGGATTGCGGTGACCGGAATTCTGGAAACAGCCGTTGCGGCCACGAATTCGGCACCACGCTTTCCTCGGACGAGAAAAAAGCTTTGCTTGAGTATCTCAAAACGCTCTAAATAGAGCAGTATCACAGTAACTGCTTCCTATCAGGAAAAGCGTTCGGTTAGCAACGCAGCTCGCCCCCGGTAGAAATTTATTTTACCGGGGCGGGCCCTACCCGCCCAACACTGTCCTTGTCTTTGCAGCATAAATCAAAAGCTCATCTCCCATGGCTCTGGAATAAAAAACTGTTTGGGAATTCACAGCTCTGGCGATAATGTAGCGCCTTTATGCTGGCAATATATACTATCTTATGAATCAACAAAAAAGTGTAAGAAGCGCTATCCGAATAATTCAAGCGTTGAGGCGTGGTATTACTTGAAACCCCACTCACCTAGACCGACAGCAGGAAGACCCGCAATGGAGAGTGAACAATTCCTGCAAACTGTTCAGTCCCGGTAGATAGGAACCTTCACTTCCTATCGAATATCTAAAAAATATAGGAAATTTCCCGATACTGGAAAGCGCTGGTATAGTGGCCTCAATGGAACACAATATCATGGAGAAAGCCTGTTATTGCTTCGGAGATGTGATATGGCAATGGATGTCAGAAAAATTCATGACACAAAACTCCAATCTGATGGGGTAGGAAAGTTACGCCACGGTAGGAAGATTCGGTATCTTCGACATCGTCGAGACCGGTGAACTTAAAGAGGTTGAAAAAGCCACCATGATCATACGCGCTTATGGGCATGCGAATACGGAAACGCTGTTTGAAGCCGTTGGAAGGAATTTCTGGATACGTTTTAATGACAGAAGGTCATTGCCATTATGCCAACCGTTCTGACCACCGGCAGTAACCGCGGTCTGGGTTTGGAATGGTGCCGCCAATACGCAGAGGCCGGGTGGCGCGTTCTTGCCACTTGCCGCTTCCCTGCGCAAGCTGAAGAACTGCAACAGCTGGCAAGCGAGAACAGTGCCTTAACCAGACACCGCCTGGACGTGACCGACCCCGATCAGATCAATGCCTTGGCAGGAGAACTTGCGGATAACCCCGTCGATCTCTTGATCAATAATGCGGGGGTCTATTTTGAGAAATACGTTCGGCCGGATCAAGTTACTGATTATGAAGCCTGGGCCCATACTTTCCGCGTTAATTCCATGGGCGCATTGCGCGTAAGCCGCGCGTTCCTTGATCATTTGCAGCGCGGCCAAAAACGTTTGATCGTCGCCATCACCAGCCATATGGGTTCCATTGCCGAGATCGAAAGTCCCGGCAGTTACTACTACCGCTCCAGCAAAGCAGCATTGAATGCCGCGATGAAAGGATTCTCATTGGAACTAAGGCCGCTGCAGATAGGGGTATTATTACTGCATCCGGGTTGGGTGCGAACGCGGATGGGCGGTCCGGATGGGCCGCTGTTGCCCCAAGAAAGTGTCAAGAGTATGCGCACTCTTATCGACGCTTTTACCCTGGCGGACAGTGGGCGTTTCTTTCGCTATGATGGTAGCGAAATTCCTTGGTGACAAGACAAAACTGTATCGTCAATAATCTGGGGCAACCCTGCTTGAGCAATTTGACCCACGGCAGGCCTGTAATCATCTGCAGAGTGGATAGCAAAAAAGGTTAGAGACAAGGTCGCGCATTGCCATCCACACCTTGTTGCTTCAGTCTGGAGCAGGCTTAAATGCATACGGGACAATTTGTTGATGATCCGTAGTATTTAACGGCTTATTGTATGCTTTGTAAATTTGTCAAAGATAAAAAAGAGCTTTAATTTTTATATATGGAAATGTAGCAATTATGGCCAGACTCCTGGAGCTTTTTGATTCACGCCTAAATAACCTTCGCTTCCAGGATAAAAAAAGTGGAGTTGCATTTTTCCTATACCTGCATTTATTTGGAGCATAAACCAGATGTGGCCTGGAGCCAGGAGGTGATCGTGCTGATGGAACACGCTCAGCTTGAAGCGCCATTACTAGCCCTGCCAAATACTGTGGTCGAGGGCTATTGGGAGCTGGACGGAAAACGTTATGAATCGATCTCGCTTCCACTGCCGCAGAAACGGAATGGCCGATTATATTGGCAGTTTGCCAACGAAAGCGGGCTGGTATTACGTGGTGAGCATCCAGTGTCACCGGCAATGTTAAATTGACCCACTAACGACAATCTAAAAGTGACCCACC
>CAZKPL010000092.1:0-7384 GCA_964554625.1 uncultured Nitrosomonas sp.
GATTATTTGCAGTAAAGTCGATTTTCCACTGCCATTTCGTCCGATGATGCCAACAGTTTCTCCTTTGGGAACAGTAAACGAGATATCGCGTAATGCCCAGAATTCACGGAAAAACTGCTTTTTTCCATATGCCAGCATTTGCAATAGCCTGTCCCGGGGCTTATCGTAAATGTGGTAGCACTTACTCAGGCCCTCGACTTTGAGGGCTACCTCAGAGGACATCTGCAAATCCTTTGCGCGTTTTTTGGAACCAGGCAAAGCCTAGCCAGGCATTCGCTGCTGCAAGCACAGTATAGATAGCCCAGGCATGCCAATCTAATCCTTCGCCCCAGATCATCACGTCACGCGTTTGTTCAATAATAAGCGTTAACGGGCTGATCTGCATAATCAGGTGATACTCCTCTGGCAAAGCAGTGATAGGGTAGAAAATCGGGGATAGAAACATGAGCGCAGTCGTCATCACTCCAATAATTTGACTGACATCACGCAGATACACTCCCAGTGAAGCCAGGAACCAGCTCAGTCCCAGGATCATCAGAAAAAAGGGGATCAATACCAGAGGGAACAGTAAAAGCGTTATTTGTGGAATACCAAAAAAAATCAAGTAAAAAGCCAGCCAGACAAACAGGCTGATCAACAGATGAAAAGCAGCAGAGCCCATGGCTACGACAGGGAGTATTTCCAGGGGGAACACGACTTTCTTAACATAATTCACATTTCCCAGTACAAGCCCGGGTGCCCGGTTGATACATTCTGCAAACAGGTTATAAACCATGAGTCCGGCAAAAAGCACCAGGGCAAATTCGGTTCTGGAGTCGGTGCCACCTTCCCAGCGCGCTTTGAAAACCACACTAAACACAAAGGTATAAACTGTCAGCATCAGTACCGGATTAAAAAATGACCATAAAAGCCCCATAATGGAACCACGATAGCGGCCAATGACTTCTCGTTTGATCAGATTATAAATCAAGCCCCGGTTGGTCTTGAGCGAGCGGAGTAGCGTGAAGGGAGAGATCGATCGTGCGGCGTGCGGATTCAAATTTAAGCTCCGGCTTACATAAGGGTTTTTCTAATCTTGCAAGGTGAATAAAAAGTTTCCAGAAGACTCAGTTGCGCAGAAAGATGGAAGGAAGATCCTAAAAAATGATTAAATCATTGCTAATGATATATTAAATAATTGTGACAATAGTAGCATGTGCGCTTATTTTCCAGCAATGATGGTCATAGCACAGTTTTAATCTGCCACTCTCAACAGCAATCCCTTGAGGTAGGCGCCTTCCGGAAAGCTCAATAAGATGGGATGATCGGGAGCCGCCATCTGCTGATCGATAATGTGCGCGCTGACGCCTGCATCCAGAGCAGCCCCCGCAATGATTTTCTGAAACAGATCGTTACTGATGCCACTGGAGCAGGAATAGGTTGCCAATATTCCACCTGGTCTGAGCAATTTGAAACCAAGCAGATTGATATCCTTGTACCCGCGCGCTGCCTTGGCTGCAAATGCAGCGGTTGGCGCAAATTTGGGTGGATCGAGAATGATCAGATCGAATTGTCGATTCTGGTCGCGTAATTTGCGCAGCATTTGAAACACATCGGCACATTGCCATTGTAAGGAGTTTACATCCAGTCCGTTAAGCGCAAAATTACGTTGCGCGAGTGCTAACGCATTATCTGATGAGTCAACAGACAGGATTGACTTGGCGCCTCCTTGGCTTGCATATACAGAAAAGCCCCCGCTGTAGCAAAAACAGTTGAGTACTTCCTTGTCTTTTGCCAAAGCACGAATTTTTGCGCGATTATCCCGCTGGTCCAGATAGAATCCCGTTTTCTGTCCATGGGCGGCATCCACTGCAAAATGCAAACCATGTTCTTTAATCGTCAGATCATGTGGCAATTCACCCCATAATACTCCTGTGCGTTTGGTCAGGCCTTCTAGTTCGCGTACCTCAGTATCGGAACGCTCGTAAATACAGAAGGGATCGCATAATGCCTTTAAGATGTCCAGAAGCGTTCCGCGCCAGCGTTCTACACCCACACTGCCTATCTGGATAACCAGCACGCGATCATAGCGATCAACCACCAAACCAGGCAAGCCGTCGGATTCTCCGTGCACCAGGCGGAAACCTGTGCTCTGCTGCGACAAGCCCAAATCTTTGCGAAGCGCGATTGCCTGAGTGAGCTTGCGGTAAAAGAATGCGTCGTCAATGCGCTCGTCCTGCTGCCAGGACCACACACGCGCTGCAATAGGTGCTTGGGAATGATAGGCGGCATGCGCGAGAAAGGCGCCCTGGCTGGTGTATATCGGTACGGTATCGCCATTGCCCGGGTAGCCTGCCACACGGTCAATTGCGCCTGAATAGACCCATGGGTGCCGACGCAACAGGGATTTTTCTTTTCCTGCCTTGAGGATGATTTTCTTCATGAAATTCTAGGGGGTGAGCTCAGCAGTTAAATCGTTTCTTTATTGGGCAGATCATCATCAGGTGCAACATCAGGAATACGCGTAATGCAATCAAGCCATATTGTCGCTTCACTGTCGCTCGGGGCCCGATAATCTCCCCGGGGCGAGAGTGAACCGCCCGATCCTACCTTAGGGGCATTGGGGATGCAGCTGCGCTTGAATTGGCTGATCTGGAAGAATCGATAGGCGAAAACGTGCAGCCAGTGCTTGATTTCACCAATGGTGTATTGGTTTCTCCGGTTCTCGGGGATGTTGGGCCAGCGGCCTTGTACACGGCTACGCCAGCTGCAATAGGCCAGAAAAGCAATTTTTGTCGGCAGGTAGCCAAACCGTGTTGTGTAATACAAATTGAAATCCTGCAATTCATAGGGACCTATAATGGCTTCCGTGCGTTGAGAGGGTTGATTGCTATCTGCTGTTCCCGGAACCAGCTCGGGGCTGATTTCCGTATCCAGGATGGCACGAAGCACACGGCTTGCTTCATTACCGAGCTGATCGGTGTCAGCAATCCAGCGAATCAGAAATTGAATCAGTGTCTTGGGCACGCTGGCATTGATGGCGTAGTGTGACATGTGATCACCGACGCCATAAGTACACCAACCCAAAGCCAGCTCGCTCAGATCGCCGGTGCCAAGCACCAAGGCGTGATGGTGATTTGCGAGGCGAAACAGGTGATTGGTGCGCTCACCTGCTTGCACGTTTTCAAACGTGACATCATAGACTGGTTCGCCGTGGATGAAGGGATGGTCGAGATCGCGCAGCATTTGCTCGCAACTTGGCCGGATATCGATTTCATGCGCAGTGCAGCCTATCGCCTGCATCAGGTCCCTCGCATTGGCCAAGGTGTGTTCGCTGGTGGCAAATCCGGGCATAGTGTAGGCGAGAATGTGCGTATGCGGTAAGTGCAGGACATCCATCGCGCGCGCTGCCACGATGAGCGCATGGGTGGAATCCAGTCCTCCTGAAATGCCGATAACGATCTTCTGGATGCCTGTATGCTTCAGTCGCTTCACTAAGCCTTGCACCTGGATATGATAGGCTTCAAAACAATGCGCATCGCGTGTCGCGGGATCAGCAGGGACGTAAGGAAAGCGATCATACTGGCGCTGACAAAGTAGCTGAGTGCTCGTTGGGAAATGGATCTCAAAGGAAATTTCACGGAATGACCGGACTTCTTGTTGATGATGTTGCGCACTTTGACTGAAACTGTTTTGCCGCATGCGTTCCTGAATCAGGCGGTCCAGATCAAGATCAGCGAATATCAGTTGAGAGCCTTCCTGAAACCGGTTCGATTCAGCGAGAAGTGCACCATTTTCATAAACCATGGCGTGGCCGTCCCAGGCCAGATCCGTCGTCGATTCACCGGTGCCGGCAGCCGAGTAAAGATACGCTGCGAGACAGCGCGCTGATTGATTGGCCACCAGGCTGCGACGATAGACATGTTTGCCGATCGTAATATTAGAGGCGGAGAGATTCAGCAGGAGGGTGGCGCCCGCAAGGGCCGCGTGACATGAAGGGGGAACAGGCACCCAGAGATCCTCGCAGATTTCCGTAAAAAAGCTAAAGTGCGGCTGGTTTTTCGCTCGGAACAATAATTTTTCACCGAACGGGATGGCGCTTTGGCCACATAGCGTGATGGTGTCGCAGCTGGCTGCAGCAGCAGGGGCAAACTGCCGTAGCTCATAGAATTCCCGATAATTAGGAAGGAAGGTCTTGGGGACGATACCGAGAATACGGCCGCGATAAACAATGGCGGCGCAGTTGAAGAGGAGGTGATTCACCTGCAGCGGTAATCCGACGAGCGTAATGAGTTCAAGCTGCTTTGAAGCGGTCAATATTTTGTCGAGCGCATTGATTGCGCCCTCAAGCAAAGTCTGTTGATGGAATAAATCTTCACAGGAGTAAGCGGTTAATCCCAGCTCCGGAAAAAGGGCGAGAATGGCATGCTGTTCAGCCGCTTGTGCCATCAGTGTGATGGTTGCAGACGCGTTAAATACTGGATCAGCCACACGCACGTCCGGTATGCCCACCGCGACACGTATAAAACCATGGCGATAGAGATTGAAAAATTCTGCGTCTGTTTGCATAAGCTAAGCAGTCGGTAGAAAGCGCATCGATAAATCAAGCGCCTTGACATCCTTGGTCAGACTGCCGACAGAGATTCTGTTTACCCTGGTTTCCGCAACCGCGCGAACGTTTGCCAAGGTAATATTTCCTGAAGCTTCCAGAATCGCGCATGGGTTTGCCAGTTGTTGATTCAACGCGACCGCTTGATACAATCCTGCCGGATCAAAATTATCCAGCAGGATCATGGTTGCACCGGCAGCTAGCGCTTGTTGTAACTCATCCAGCGTTTCGACTTCAATTTGTATAAACACACCCGCAGGCGCGATCTCTTTTGCCTTCTGCAAGGCGAGCTTGATACCTCCTGCAGCAATGATGTGATTTTCCTTGATGAGTATGCCATCATGCAGACCAAAGCGGTGATTCTCGCCGCCGCCGCATTTCACCGCGTATTTCTGAGCGAAGCGTAACCCGGGCAGGGTTTTGCGCGTATCGACGATCATCGCGCCGGTGCCTGAAACGGCATCGACATAGCGCCGGGTTTGGGTGGCAACCGCAGAAAGCAGTTGCAGAAAATTCAACGCAGTCCGCTCCGCTGTCAACAAAGTCCGGGCGTTTCCGGTTATTTCACACAGTTTCTGATCAGCCTGAACGATCTCGCCATCCTGAACAAACCAGTTCAATTCAATGTTAAGTGAAAGTTGCCGGAAACATTCCTCAAACCAGGCAATACCACATATTACCGCTTGTTCTCTACTGATAACGCGGGCGAGCAATGTTTTATCAACGGGTACCAGCGATGCGGTCAAATCGCCTTTGCCGATATCTTCGGCCAATGCCAGAGTGACATTTTTCTTGATTTCTTCATGCCCTATCATGGATATTCAATCTTCACTATGCTTTTAATCGCTTCATTGTATAGCAATTGACTGGATCCTGATTCAGGCGATTCACATTCCTCATTTCTTCGTTCCCGAAATGAGTGACCCGCTAGTATCTTTCCTTGGCTAGATAAAAATAAACCTGCTTTTAGAGGTGTCTATCTCTATGATAAGACAGGGTGTGGAAAATCCACATTGATGTATCGATTAGCAGTCTATTGCATGGAATGTAAGGTTATTTCTTACGTGTTTGCACGTATTTAATTGTTTTCTGTTTTTCGATAAATTGCCAACATGGTCAATAGCATCATGATGTAGGACCATAAATGATCTCTTTAATCATTTTGATGTTGTTTTGCTTAAACGAGGAGGCTGCATGGAATCTACTGAACCATTTATCAAAAATACCAAGAAAAGCACATTGGTTATAAGCAGCAGATCTAATAATGAGCATTTGGAGGAAAATCGCTTCTGGGGTCTTGCCGCTGTATTTGCCCTGGCAATCGTCTTCGCCATTTTGGGAGCCGCCCCGGCAAGTTGGGCGGCGCAGGGAGCGAGAGTCTCTGACGATGGTGAACAGAGGCACCGCGATGGGCAGGCGATTTTTCGTTTCGATACCTTCGGTGACGAGCAACTGTGGACAGACGTGTTACGAATGCACGAAGTCATTGCGGCGGTCAATCCGGCAACCGCGTTAGCCGTCGGCCTCAAGGTCGATGTTGAGGCCTTGCCGCAGGAGATCGTTGCGGCGCTTCTGGCTGGCCAGATTGATCTGACAAACCCCGCGGTGACAGTGGAACTGCTGCGCCTGAACGCAGTCGTCGGCGTGAAGGGTAGCTTCGACGAAGCAGGTCAGCTTGCCAGGGTCGGTGTGACGTGTGCGCTGTGCCACTCGTCTGTCGACAACTCGTTTGCGCCGGGCATTGGCAAGCGGCTCGACGGATGGGCCAATACCGACCTGAATGTCGGTGCGATCGTCGCATTGTCGCCGGCGCTGGACGATGCAACCAAGACGGAGTTCAGTAACTGGGGGCCGGGTAAGTATGCTCCACGGCACCACTTCTTTGACGGAACCAACATTATTCCGCTCAATAGCCCCTCCAAGCCGATTGTCATTCCGCCGATCTATGGATTGGAGGGTGTCGGTTTCGAGACGTACACCGCGGATGGGCCTATCTCCTATTGGAACAGTTATGTTGGCGTGGGGCAGATGGGCGGCCATGGGAACTTCAGCGATCCACGTATCGGCATTACCATCAAGCAGGCCCCGGATCTGGTCACATCGAAGCTGCCGGCCCTGCTGGACTATCAATTGAGCTTGCGGGCTCCAAAGGCTCCAGAAGGGAGTTTCGATCGAGCGGCTGCTCATCGGGGCAAGCGTCTGTTCCATAACGAAGCCGGCTGTACTGCCTGCCATCAGTTGCCGAACTTCACTGACGTGCTGAGCGGCCCGGATCGGCGCGTGCCATTGCTGCATGATCCATCCGAAATTGGCAGGGACCCGACGTACGCCGCGAGATCGGCTACGGGAAAATACCGGACAACGCCACTGCGAGGGCTCCTGCAGCATCCGCCCTATTTTCATGACGGGAGTGCACCAGACCTTCCCGCCGTGGTCAATCATTATGACAACCACTTCAGACTGAATCTGACAACAACACAGAAAGCAGATCTCGTCGAATACCTCAAGTCGCTCTAACAGCGCATCAAGTTAGAGGACGGGCACCCGAACGGCGGCACCGCTCACACCGGACCGCTGTTATCGCTGGCAGCGTTGTGAAATACAACGCTTCTCGTTTAAAGCCACCAGACGATGTACTGATTTCGCTTGTTCTCTGCTAAGCCTGGAGGTGAGGATAGCGCGCGTAGTGATGTTCTCAGTGCCGAGGTTTGCTCAAGCCGTGCTATTTTCACTGCCTGATACTGGACGGAGGGTTCTCTTGCCTTCATGCAAATAGAGCGTTTATTCTACCTCTAG